>NZ_RCVI01000412.1:0-11107 GCF_003667455.1 Micromonospora sp. CV4
GGCCGCACGGGAACGCGCCGCCGCCCGGCGGGCCGCCCGCACCCGGGGCGCGGGCATCGCCCGCGCTGTCGCCGGCGGCGCCCGGGAGGCGCTCACCCGGCTCACCACCTCGATCGCGGCGGCGGAGGAGCACCGCGACGCGGTGGCCCGGGAACGCGCCGCCCGCGAAGCGGAACTTCAGGAGGTACGCGGGGCCGCCAAGCGGTTCGGCGCGGAGCTGGAGCGGCTGACCAGCCAGGTGCACCGGGACGAGGTCGCCCGCGCCGAGCAGCGGCTGCGCATCGAGCAGCTGGAGGCGAAGGCTGCCGAGGACTTCGGGTTGGACGTGGAGACCCTGGTCGCCGAGTACGGCCCCACGCAGCCCGTTCCGCCCACCCAGGTCGACGTCGCGGCGGCCGAACGTGACGGTCTGCCGCTGCCCGAGCCGGTCCGCTACGAGCGGCCGGTGCAGGAGAAGCGGGCCGCGAAGGCGGAACGCGAACTGGCTCTGCTCGGCAAGGTCAACCCGCTCGCGCTGGAGGAGTTCGCCGCGCTGGAGGAGCGTTACAAGTTCCTCTCCGAGCAGTTGGAGGACCTCAAGGCAACCCGGCGGGACCTGCTCACCGTGGTCAAGGACGTGGACGAGCGGATCCTGGAGGTCTTCGCCAGCGCCTTCGAGGACACCGCGCGCGAGTTCGAGCAGGTGTTCACCGTGCTCTTCCCCGGCGGCGAGGGTCGGCTGATCCTCACCGACCCCGACGACCTGCTCACCACCGGCGTCGAGGTGGAGGCCCGTCCGCCGGGCAAGAAGATCAAGAGGCTGTCCCTGCTCTCGGGTGGCGAGCGGTCGCTGACCGCGGTGGCCATGCTGGTGGCGATCTTCCGCGCGCGGCCCAGCCCGTTCTACATCATGGACGAGGTGGAGGCGGCCCTGGACGACGTGAACCTGGGTCGGCTGATCACGCTGCTGGCGCAGTTGCGGGAGAAGAGTCAACTGATCGTCATCACGCACCAGAAGCGGACGATGGAGATCGCCGACGCGCTCTACGGCGTGACCATGCGCAGCGGGGTCACCCAGGTGATCAGTCAACGGCTCAACCGGGCCGACGAGGACGACCAGCGGCTCGGCCGCGGCGAGGAGAACGGGTAGTGGCTCGGGAACGCGCGACGGCGCTCCTGCTGGATCTGGACGGCGTGCTGCGCCGATTCGACCCGGCGGTCGCCGCCGAGGTGGAGCGGGAGTACGGCCTGGCCGACGGGGTTCTCACCGAGATCGCCATGCAGTGGGGCCGGCTCCGGCCGGTGCTCACCGGTCAGGTCAGCCACGCCGACTGGGTGAGCAGCGTGGCCGACGCGCTCGCCGAGCCGGCCGGCGGTCCGGAACGGGCCCGGGCGGCGGTGGAGCAGTGGCAGCGCCACCGGGGCGAGGTGGACACCGAGGTGCTCGACTTCGTCCGGGAGGTACGCGGCGCCGGGATCAAGGTGGGCCTGGCGACCAACGCCACCGACCTGCTCGACGCCGACCTGGCGACCCTCGGTCTGACCGGCGAGGTGGACGTGGTGGTCAACTCCTCGACGCTGGGCGTGCACAAGCCCGCCCCGGAG
Source organism: Micromonospora sp. CV4 (assembly GCF_003667455.1). NCBI lineage: Bacteria > Bacillati > Actinomycetota > Actinomycetes > Micromonosporales > Micromonosporaceae > Micromonospora > Micromonospora sp. CV4. The sequence continues at coordinate 1,585 of NZ_RCVI01000412.1, forward strand.
TACTTCCAGGCCGCCTGCGTGGCACTGCGTACCCCGCCGGCCAAGGTGCTCTTCGTCGACGACGAGGACTGGGCGATCCGGGGCGCCCGCGCCGCCGGGCTGTCGGCGCACCGCTGGGGCGGCCACGGCGATCTGCGTTACCTGCGGGCGGCGTTGAACTACTGAGCCGACGACCGGCCGTCGCGGTATCGCCGATCTGGCGGCATTCGACCGAGGTGATGCCGCCAGATCGCCGACCTGCCGTGCAGCAGTCCGGTCACTCGCCGGTGACGCCGTCGATGCGTTCCCGGATCAGGTCGGCGTGGCCGTTGTGCCGGGCGTACTCCTCGATCATGTGCACGTACACCCAGCGCAGGTTGAAGGTGCGTTTCTTCGCGCTGACCTCGGTGAACGTCTCGTCGAGCGAGTGGCCGGCGGCGGCCTCGCGGGCCAGCGCCACCTCGCGGTGGAAGATGGCGAAATCGGTCTCGGCGTCCGCGGCGCTGACGTCGTGGTCGGCGTCCGGCGTCTCCGGGGTGAAGTACGGGTAGTCGACGCGCTCCCCGGCGAAGTTCTCCCGGAACCACCAGGCCTCGACCTCGGCCAGGTGCCGGACCAGACCGAGCAGGGTCAGCCCGGACGGCTCCACGCTGGGCGTGCGCAGCTGGGCCTCGGTCAGCCCGGCACACTTGAGCAGCAGTGTCTGACGGTGGTAGTCGAGCCAGCCGTCGAGCATGGTGCGCTCGTCGCCGACGTACGGTTCGGGGGTCCGGGTGATCTCCGGTGCGATCCAGGTCATGGCGCGCATCCTGCCCGGGATGTCCGACACTTCGCGACGGGTTATCAGGGCACCACGACGACGGGCCAGCGGCCGGTGCGGACCAGGCGGGTGGCGACCGAGCCGACCAGCCGGTGACCGGCCTGCTCGGAGGCGCCGACCACCACCATGTCGGCCTGGAACTCGTCGGCCGCCGCGCACAGCTCGCCGTACGCGTCGCCGCGCCGGCACAGGAACGTCACCGGTAGGCCGAGCTCCTCGGCGCCGCGCCGGCACTCCCGGCGCAGCTCGTCGGCCAGCTCGTCGTGGGTGCGCTGCACGGCGCCCGCGTCCATCCCGGGCACCAGGGCGGACAGCCCGCTCGCCGAGCTGACGAAGAGCACCACCAGCGCGGCGCCCTGCCGGCGGGCCAGCCCGGCGGCGTAGGAGCCGGCCCGCTCGGAGGTGCGGGTGCCGTCCACGCCCACCATGATCACCCGGGGGCCGTCCGTGCCTCGTTCGAAGGGCAGCGGGCGGGTCCGGGGTCCGTACTCCTCGCGGTCAGGTGCTCCCACGCTCATGGCTGCCTACCTCACCTCTGCTCGCCGGTACGGACGACGGCGGCACCAGCGCCGGCCGCGATAGTTGATTCTTGCTCGACGTCGGCGCCGGCCGGGGAGCCGGTGTGCTGCCGCAGCGGCACCTCCTTGATGAAGGTCACAGCGATCAGCGCGATCAGCGCGAAGGGGGCGGCGGCCAGGAAGATGTCGCCGGCGCCGTGGCCGTACGCGCTCTCCACCACGGCCCGGATCGGGCCGGGCAGGGTGTGCACGTCGGGAAGGACCCCACCGCCGCCCGAGCTGGGCGCCGAGATGCCGAGCCGGGCCAGGCCCTCGGACGTGTAGCCGGTGACCTTGTGGCCGAGGACCGCGCCGAGCGCGGAGACGCCGATCGCGCCGCCCAGGCTGCGGAAGAACGCCACCACCGAGCTGGCCGCGCCGAGCTCGTGCGTGCCGACGGTGTTCTGCACGGCGAGGACCAGGTTCTGCATGGTCATGCCGAGGCCGATGCCGACGAGCGCCATGTAGATGCTGAGCAGGGTGAAGCTCGTGTCGGCCCGGAGCGTGCCCATCAGCGCGAAGCCGACTGTGAGCAGCGCCGTACCGATCACCAGGAACCGCTTCCAGCGGCCGGTCTTGGTGATGATCCGACCGCTCAGCGTCGACGCGACCAGTAGGCCAAGGATCATCGGCAGGGTCATGAGGCCGGACATCGTCGGGCTCTGGCCGCGGCTGATCTGGAAGTACTGGCCGAGGAAGACCGAGGCGCCGAACATGCCCACGCCGACCGCGATGCTCGCGACGACGGCCAGGCTGATGGTGCGGTTGCGGAACAGGCGCGGCGGGATCATCGGCTCGGCGGCCCGGGTCTCCACCCGGATCGCCAGCGCGCCGAGCACCAGCGCGCCGATCACCATGGCGGCGGACTGCCAGGAGGTCCAGTCGAACTGGTTACCGGCGAGCGAGACCCAGATCAGCAGCACCGAGACGGCCGCGGTGATCAGCGTGGCGCCCCACCAGTCGATCTGCGCCTTCCGCTTCACGACCGGCAGGTGCAGGGTCTTCTGGAGCACGACCAGCGCGGCGATGGCGAACGGCACGCCGACGTAGAAGCACCAGCGCCAGCCGAGCCAGGAGGTGTCCACGATCACGCCGCCGATCAGCGGGCCGCCGATGGTGCCGACGGCCATCACGGCGCCGAGGTAGCCGCTGTAGCGGCCCCGCTCGCGCGGCGCGATCATGGTCGCCATGATCACCTGGGCCAGCGCGGTGAGGCCGCCGGCGCCGATGCCCTGGAGCACCCGGCAGGCGATCAGCTCACTGGTGCCCTGCGCGGCGCCGGCCAGCACCGAGCCCAGCACGTAGATCCCCAGGGAGAGCTGGACCAGGAGCTTCTTGCTGGTCAGGTCGGCGAGCTTGCCCCAGATGGGGGTGGTCGCGGTGGTCGCCAGCAGGGCCGAGGTGACCACCCAGGTGTACGCGGACTGACCGCCGTGCAGCTCGGTGATGATCCGCGGCAGCGCGTTCGAGACGACCGTGGAGGAGAGGATCGCGACGAACATGCCCAGCAGCAGGCCGGAGAGGGCCTCCAGAATCTGCCGGTGGGTCATGTCGACGCCGGTCGCCCGGGTGGGCGCTGTCGCCTGGCTCATCGTTGCGTGCCTCCGGATGGAGTCGAGGTGGGGGCGGCGTGCCTGGCGTACGGCGACCGCCTGAGAGTTGCCTGAAGCAACCGTATGCCTTGGTTGCCTGAAGCAACAACATGTCGAGGGGGAGTGGCATTCCCCCGTCGGCGAGGTCAGATCCAGGAGTCGTTGAAGCGGCCGAGCAGCCGGGCGAACTCCTCCACGTCCCGGGCCGGCCAGCCGTCCAGGGCGCGTAGGAACTCACCCAGCCGGGCGGACCGGGCGACGTCGAACCGGCGCTGGCCCTCCTCGGTGAGGCTGATCTGCGCGGCCCGCCGATCGGTCGGATCGGGGTCGCGGTTGACCAGGCCGAGCGCTTCCAGCCCGTTGATCTGCCGGCTCAGCGTCCCCTTGCCCACCCCGAGCCGTGCCGCCAGCTCGGTCAACCGGATCGACCCGCTCCGGCGCAGCCAGAGCAGCAGCCCGTAGGTGTTCGGCTCGAGGTTCGGGTGGACCTCCCGGGCGATCTCCCAGGAAACCGCCCGGCCACGACGCAGCAGCGCCGTCAGTTCGTGCTCGACCGCCCGGATCGGCTCCGGCAGGTGCTCGTCGTCCACGGCGTAGAGACTACGGCGGATCGGCTCAGCCGTTGCCGGAGAGTCGGCGGCGCATCACCGGACGTAGGTGCCCGTCCTTGGTGGTGCCCTCGATGGTCACCTCAGCCGCGCGTCCGCGATGGGTCAGCGTGGCCACCGCGTTGCCGAAGTAGGGGCCGGCCAACTTGCGCCAGCGCACCCCCGGACGGCGGACACCGGCCGAGCGGGCCAACGTCCGGGTCGCCCCCGCCGGGCCGGCCGACCAGCCGAGCCGCATCAGCGGGCGGATCCCCGCCGGCACCTGGTTGTGGATCGGCGAACAGGTGAGCTGGTGCACCGGAGTGACCACCGCCGGGTCGGCGAACCGGGCCCGGGCCACGTACGAGTGGTGCACGTCCCCGGACAGCACGCTGATCGACGCCGGCGGGGCGTACGCCGGGCCCGCGCCGACCCGTGCGCCGGACCGGCCCGGGGTGCCGGTGCCGATCCGGGCGAAGGTCTCCGCGAGCGCCTCGAAGGAGCGCCGGAACGCCGCCCAGTGCTCCAGGTCCAGTGCCCGGCGCAGCTTCTCCGCCGAGCGCGCCACCCAGGGCCGGCGCGAGTCCGCCAGCTTCTCGTTCCACGCCTCGATGTGGTGGATGCCCTGCGGCAGCAGCCAGGGCAGCGAGGCGCCGACCACCAGGTGGTCGTAGACCCCGTGCGCCTGGTCGAGGAACCAGGACCACTCACCCGGCGGCAGCATCGCCCGGTTGCCCCGGTCGAGCACCCGGCTGCACCGGTTGTCCAGCATCACCAGCCGCGTCCGGCCCAGGTCCAGCGCGTAACTCCACTGGTACTGCACCGCGCGCCAACGCTCGGTGTCGTGCGCCAGGTCGGACTCCTGGTCGACCCGGTGCCCGAACTCGCGCAGCACGCCGGTGGCGTCCTCGGCGGCGGCGACCTTCGCGAAGACCGGGTCAGCCGCGATGTCGTCCGGGGAGAGGTTGCCCAGGTGCTGGTAGACCCAGTAGGAGGCGAGCCCGCTGCCGATCCGCTCGGACCACCACGGCTGCTCGCGGACCTCGGCCCGCCATTCCGCCGAGGTGTTCCAGTCGTCGATGATCTCGTGGTCGTCGAAGATCATCACGCTCGGAACGGTGGAGAGCAGCCAACGGATCTCCGGATCCCGCCACGACTCCAGGTAGAGCTTGGTGTACTCGTCGAAGCTCACCACCTGGTCGCTCGGGGCGCCCTTCGGCCGGCGCCGGCGCCGGCGCAGCAACCGCCGCACCGTCGGCGAGGTGACATCGGCGTAGACCTGGTCGCCGAGCAGCACCAGCAGGTCGGGTAGCGGGTTCGCCTCGGGGTCGGCCATCAACCGCCGGGCGTACGCGTCCAGCGCGTCCGGCGGGAGCTTGCGGGTGGTGGCGTGCTGGGTGGTCTCGCGGCACGAGCCGAAGATCAGACTGACCGGCTGGTCCCGGTCGTCGGCGGCCCGGGTGCGGATCACACTCGGCGGGAAGCCGCTGCTCGGCACCGGCCACACCACCTCGTCGTCGACCAGCACCTCGTAGGTGGTCGCGCTGTCCGGAGTGAGCCCCTGCACCACCACGAGCGCGTAGTGGTGGTCGTACGCCGAGAAGGTGGGCGCGGTGCCGGTGGCGCCGTCCGCGGTGCGGACGGTGACCACGGCGGGCGCCGCCGTTTCCACCCAGATGGTCGCCCGGGTGTCCACCACGCGCCGCAGGAGGGGGCCGATGAGCAGGTGTGCGGCGGGCATGCGGCCGAGCCTACCGCCGGTTCTCGGCACCGGCCGGGGTGCGGTGGCTGGGACGCCGCGGCCGGCATCTGACAGGATTCCGGCATGGCCGAATATCTCGTCCTCGCTCTGGTCCTGCTCGGCGTGCTGATCGTCGGCACAGTCGGGCTGGTCGCGCCGCGATTGCGGCGGCGGCCCGAGCCCCCGCTGCCCCGCACCGAGGTCGACACCCGGGCTGAAGAGGATCTCGCCGGCCCGCCGGTCGAGGCACCGGAGTCCGATCTGTCCACCGGTGTCCTGGTCGAGCCACCACCGGTCATCGAGGCGCCCGCGCCGACCGTCGAGGTGCCCGAGCCGACCGCCGGGCGGCTGGTCCGGCTCCGCTCCCGGCTGTCCCGCTCGCAGAACGTCTTCGGCAAGGGGCTGCTCGGCCTGCTCGCCCGCGACCACCTCGACGAGGACGTCTGGGAGGAGATCGAGGACAGCCTGATCACCGCCGACGTCGGCGTCGACGCGACCCGCGACATCGTCGACCGGCTGCGGGAGCGGACCCGGGTGCTGGGCACCCGTTCGGCCTCCGAGCTGCGGGCGCTGCTCGCCGCCGAGCTGGTCAACGCGCTCGACCCGAGCCTGGACCGGTCGCTGCGGACCGCCCCGAAGGACGGCGTACCGGCGGTGCTGCTGGTGGTGGGCGTCAACGGCGCCGGCAAGACCACCACCTGCGGCAAGATCGCCCGGGTGCTGGTGGCCGACGGCCGCAGCGTCCTGCTCGGCGCGGCGGACACCTTCCGGGCCGCCGCCGCCGACCAGCTGGAGACCTGGGGTTCACGGGTCGGGGCGGAGACCGTCCGCGGCCCGGAGGCCGCCGACCCGGCCAGCGTCGCCTTCGACGCCGTCAAGCGGGGCATCGACACCGGCGTGGACACCGTGCTCATCGACACCGCCGGCCGGCTCCAGAACAAGGTCGGCCTCATGGACGAGCTGGGCAAGGTCAAGCGGGTGGTGGAGAAACAGGGCCCTATCGACGAGACACTGCTCATCCTGGACGCCACGACAGGTCAGAACGGCCTGGAGCAGGCCCGGGTCTTCACCGAGGTGGTCAACGTGACCGGCGTGGTGCTGACCAAGCTCGACGGCACCGCGAAGGGCGGCATCGTGATCGCCGTCCAGCGCAAGCTCGGCATCCCCGTGAAGCTCGTCGGCCTCGGTGAGGGCAAGGACGATCTGGCCCCGTTCGACCCGGCGCAGTTCGTCGACGCGTTGCTGGGCACCGAGGCCGCCGGACGGGACGCGTAGTCTCGGGTGACCACTGACGATCGCGCGTACGCGGGCTGGCGCGACCCCGGCCACCCCTCGCAGCGCCTCGGGAGACCGTACGTGACTTCGCAGGAGATCCCGCTGCACGGCGGCAACGTGAGCACCGTGGTCCGGGTCGGTGACACGGTCCGCCGTAACGCCGGGCCGTGGACCCCGTCCGTGCACGCCCTGCTGCGGCACCTGGAGTACGTCGGGTTCACCGGCGCCCCCCGGGCGCTCGGCATGGACGAGCGCAACCGCGAGGTGCTGTCGTACCTGGAGGGGGAGTGCGGGGAGTACCCGCTCGCCCCGCACTGGGTGACCGACGAGGCGCTGGTCACCGTCGCCACCATGCTGCGGATGTTCCACGACGCCCAGTACGGCTTCACCCCACCCCCCGGTGCGGTCTGGCGCTCGTTCGGGCCGCCGCCACCGGACACGGAGGTGATCTGCCACCACGACGCGGCGCCGCACAACGTGATCTGGCGGCCGGACGGCACGCTCGGGCTGATCGACTTCGACCTGGCCTCGCCGGGCTCGCGGATCTACGACGTGGCGTACGCGGCCTGGACCTGGGTGCCGATCTTCGCGGACCGGGACTCGATCACCCTGGGCTGGAAGCGCCCGGACCGGCCGCGCCGGCTGCGGCTCTTCGCCGACGCGTACGGGCTGATCCCCCGGGACCGGCACCGGTTGATCCGGACCATCCGCAAGCGGATCGTGGACCACGTCGAGGGGATCCGCAGGATGGCCGCCGCCGGGGAGCCGGCCTTCGTCCGGATCGTGCATAAGGGGCACCTGCGCCGGCCGATGCGCGATCTGCGGCTGCTCGACTACGAACGGCACGCCCTGGAGAACGCCCTCCGCTGAGCGCCGGCCGGTCGATCCACCCCCGCCCATGTCGCTGACTGTGCGAAGTTCGTGACACGTACGAAACAACCCGTCACGAAACAGAAACCGGCACGGGACCCTGGGTGAAACAGCCGGCCGCGAAGCTTCCGCCCAACCGGCCTACGGGCGACGCTGCCCCGGAAAGCCGCGAAGGAGGGAACTTCACCTTTAGGAGGCCAGCGTGCCTGAAGCACCCACGATCGATAGCGGCAATACCGTTTGGCTGCTGGTGTCGACCGCGCTCGTGCTGCTCATGACCCCGGGACTGGCGCTGTTCTACGGCGGGCTCAACCGGGCCAAGGGCGTACTCAACATGATGATGATGAGCTTCTCCGCCATCGGGCTCATCTCTGTTCTGTGGTGGTTCTACGGCTTCAGCGTCGCCTTCGGGACCGACGTGAACGGCTTCTGGGGCGACCCGGGCGCGTACCTCGGCACCAAGACCTTCCTCGCCGAGACCGACCTGTGGGGCGCCACGGCGGAGAACCCCAGCGGCATCGGTGTTCCGCTCTACGTGTTCATGGCCTTCCAGATGGTCTTCGCGGTGATCACCGTCGCGTTGATCAGCGGCGCCATCGCCGACCGGGCCAAGTTCGCCGGCTGGCTGCTGTTCGCCTTCGGCTGGGCCACCCTGGTCTACTTCCCGGTCGCCCACTGGGTCTGGGGCGGCGGCATCATCGGCGGTGACATCCACGCCCTGGACTTCGCCGGTGGCACCGCGGTGCACATCAACGCCGGCGCGGCGGCCCTGGCCGTGGCGCTGGTGCTCGGCAAGCGGCTCGGTTGGCCGCGCGAGGGCATGAAGCCGCACAACATTCCGCTGGTCGCGCTCGGCGCCGGCCTGCTGTGGTTCGGGTGGTTCGGGTTCAACGCCGGCTCGGAGCTGACCGTCGACTCGGTCGCCGGCCTCGCCTTCATCAACACCCAGCTCGCCACCGCGGCCGCGGTGCTCGGCTGGATCGCGGTCGAATGGATCAAGGACCGGAAGCCGACCATGGTCGGTGCCTCGTCCGGAGCGGTCGCCGGCCTGGTCGCCATCACCCCGGCCTGTGGCTTCATCGCCCCCTGGGCGGCCGTCCTGCTCGGCATCGTCGCCGGGGTCGTGTGTGCGCTGGCCGTCAGCCTCAAGTACAAGCTGGGCTACGACGACTCTCTCGACGTGGTCGGCGTGCACTTCGTCGGCGGCTGGATCGGCTCGCTCTGGCTCGGCCTGTTCGCCACCAACTCGGTCAACGCCGCGATCAGCGACGTGGTGGGCGCCTCCGACGGCCTCCTCTACGGCGGCGGGCTCACGCAGCTCGGGCGGCAGGCGCTCGCCGGTGTGATCGTCTCGGTCTGGTCGTTCGGCATCGCCTGGGTGCTGGCCTTCGTCATCGAGAAGACGATCGGCTTCCGCGTACGGGCCGAGGCCGAGGTCGAGGGCATCGACATCGCCGAGCACGCCGAGAGCAGCTACGACCTGTCCCCGGCGGGCGGAGGCACGGGCAGCGCGTTCGCGATGGCCGGCATCGGCACCCCCGGTGGCGGCGCGACGAGTGGTGCCAGGCCGGAGGCGGAATCCGCCGAGCCGGTCAGCGCGAAGGCCGCCGGTTAACGTTCCTGGGATGGAGGGGTTGGACATGAAGCTGGTGACCGCGGTCATCAAGCCGTACCAGCTGGACGCGGTGAAGGAGGCTCTGCACGCCCTCGGGGTGGCCGGGCTGACCGTCAGCGAGGTCCAGGGGTACGGGCGGCAGAAGGGGCACACCGAGGTCTACCGGGGTGCCGAGTACACGGTCGAGTTCCTGCCCAAGATCCGGGTCGAGGTGCTCACCGACGAGATCGACGTGGACAAGATCGTGGACGCGATCGTCGGTGCCGCCCGCACGGGCAAGATCGGCGACGGCAAGGTCTGGGTCACCGGCGTCGAAGAGGTCGTCCGGGTACGTACCGGCGAACGCGGCCTCGACGCCCTCTGACCTCGACCGAGACCGACATGACCTCGTTGATCAAGAAGAACGCGTCAGGAAACGCCGATGACGGCGACGCGAACCTCTTGATCAACGAGGTCGTCGGCGTACGTGGGGGAGTCGGGGAGGGTG
>NZ_RCVI01000328.1:0-11093 GCF_003667455.1 Micromonospora sp. CV4
AGCCGGCACCGACCCCCACCCTGCCGCCCGTACCCGCCGAGGTGGTGCCGCCGCCCGCCGCGCCGCCCCCGGTCAGCTCGCCGCCCCTACCGACGTCCGTCCCGCCGTCGCACCTGTGGACCCCGCTCGCCGCACCGCCACCGCTGGCAGCCGGGAAGCGCGCGCGGACGCCGACGCCGCGCTGGGCGAGCAGGACCGTCACGATCCTCGGTACGGCACTCGTGCTGCTCTCCTTCGGCTGCCTCACCTGGCTGGTGATCGCGGCCTACGCGGCTTGGCGGCGCAGTTGGCGGCTCGCGGTCGCCGGCGTCGGGTACCTCGCCCTGCTCATCGTCGAGGTGGGTCTTCTCGACGTCGAGAATTCGGACGAGATCTCCGACAACAAGGCGGTGGGCTTCCTCGGCCTGGCTCTGATCACGTGGCTCGTCGGGGCGGTGCACGTGGTCCTGCTCAGCCGCGGTCTCTGGGCCGCCATCACCGGCAGCCCGGGTAGCGGGAGGGACCGAGCCGACGAGGAGCGGCGCATCCGTCGTGAACACGCCCGCTACCTGCTCTACCACTACCCCGCGGCTCGGGACGAGTTGCGACTCGGCCGGCCCGACCTGCCCCGCACCTTCGACGACGGCGGCCTGATCGACGTCAACTCGGTACCGGAACAGGTGCTCGCGGAGCTGCCCGGCCTGACCGCCGACCAGTCCCGGCAGCTCGTGGTCGACCGTTGGCTGCGCGGTCCGTACGCCTCCATGGAAGAGCTGGCCGGGCGTTGTCTGCTGCCCCCGAGTGCCACCGAGCCTCTCCGTGACCTGCTGCTCTTCCTACCCCCGGCCTCCCTGCCCGAGGAGGCGCGAACGGCCGGATCGTGACCCGAACCTCCCGTGCAAACCGAGGTACTGACGGACGGCGCTGGTAGAAATGCCGGGTGGGGTCGGAACAGCGGGTTGGGGTACGGGAGCGGGCCGAGGCGGTGCTGCGCCGGCTGGCCGGTGAGCACGCCCGGCTGCGCGAGGACCAGTGGCGGGCGATCGAGGCGCTGGTCGTCGACCGGCGGCGGGTGCTCTGCGTGCAGCGCACCGGCTGGGGCAAGTCGGCGGTCTACTTCGTGGCCACCGCGCTGCTGCGCGACACGGCCCAGGCCGAGCAGGCCGGCCCGACGGTCATCGTGTCGCCGCTGCTGGCGCTGATGCGCAACCAGGTCGAGGCGGCCGCCCGAGCCGGCATCCGGGCCCGCACCATCAACTCGGCGAACCTGGACGAGTGGGACCAGATCACCGCCGAGATCCAGGCCGGCGCGGTCGACGTGCTGCTGATCAGCCCCGAGCGGCTCAACAACCCCGACTTCCGCGACGGCGTACTGCCGAAGCTCGCCGCGACCACCGGACTGCTGGTGGTCGACGAGGCGCACTGCGTCTCCGACTGGGGGCACGACTTCCGGCCGGACTACCGGCGGCTGCGCACCTTCCTCGCCGAGCTGCCCGAGCGCACCCCGGTGCTGGCGACGACCGCCACCGCCAACTCCCGGGTCACCCAGGACGTCGCGGAGCAGTTGGGCGACGCCCTCGTCCTGCGCGGCACCCTGGACCGCGAGTCGCTACGCCTCGGGGTGCTCGACCTGCCCAGCCCGGCACACCGGCTGGCCTGGCTCGCCGACCACCTGGACCAGCTGCCCGGCTCCGGCATCGTCTACACGCTGACCGTGGCGGCGGCGGGGGAGACCGCCGAGTTTCTGCGCTCCCGGGGCTACCCGGTCGCCTCGTACACCGGTCAGGTCGAGGACGCCGACCGGCGGGCCGCCGAGCAGGACCTGCTGGACAACAAGATCAAGGCGTTGATCGCCACCAGCGCGCTCGGCATGGGCTTCGACAAGCCCGACCTGGGTTTCGTCGTCCACCTCGGCGCGCCGCCGTCGCCGATCGCCTACTACCAGCAGGTCGGCCGTGCCGGCCGGGCCGTCGAACACGCCGAGGTGCTGCTTCTGCCCGGCGCCGAGGACGCCGCCATCTGGCGGTACTTCGCCTCGCTCGCCTTCCCGCCCGAGCAGCAGGTCCGGGCTGTGCTGGCCGCCCTGCACACCGACCGACCGCTCAGCACCCAGGCCCTCGAACCGCTCGTCGACCTGCGCCGGGCCCGCCTGGAGCTGATGCTCAAGGTGCTCGACGTGGACGGCGCGGTCCGCCGGGTGCGCGGTGGCTGGCTCGCCACCGGCGAGCCCTGGGTCTACGACGAGGCCCGGTTGCGGCGCGTCGCCGAGGCACGCACCGTCGAGCAACAGGCCATGCGGGAGTACGCGACCACGTCCTCCTGCCGGATGCGGTATCTACGGGAGTGCCTGGACGACACCGGGGCGGCCGACTGCGGCAGGTGTGACCGGTGCGCCGAGCCGCTCTTCGACTCGGACGTGTCGACGGCCGCGCTCACCGCCGCGCAGACGTTCCTGGGCCGGCCCGGCGTGGAGATCGCGCCGAAGAAGCTCTGGCCGACCGGGCTGGACGCGGTGGGCGTACCCCTGAAGGGCCGGATCCCCCCGGCGGAGCAGGCGTTGCCGGGGCGGGCCGTCGGGCGCCTCTCGGACCTGGGCTGGGGCGGTCGGCTGCGCGACCTGGTCGGCCCGGAAGCTCCCGACGCGCCGGTGCCCGACGACGTGGCCGGCGCGGTGGTGGAGGTGCTCAAGGCGTGGGCGCACGGCGACGACCCGTGGCCCCGCCGTCCGGCGGCGGTGGTCGCGGTCGGTTCCCGTCGGCGGCCCCGGCTGGTCGGCTCGCTGGCCGAGCGGATCGCCGCCGTGGGTCGGCTGCCGCTGCTCGGTGAGGTTGCCCCGACCGGTGCGGGTGGCGCCGGCGGGCCGCGCGGCAACAGCGCCCAGCGGGTCCGCGCGCTGCACGACGCGTTCACCGTGCCGGCCGACCTGGCCGACGCGCTGGCCGGGCTGGCCGGTCCGGTGCTGCTCGTCGACGACCTGGTCGACTCGGGGTGGACGATGACGATGGTGACCCGAGCGCTGCGGAAGGCCGGTGCGCCGGAGGTGCTGCCGCTCGCCCTCGCCGTGGCCGGCTGAGCCGGCCGAGGCCGTTCCCGGCCGGTCGGCCGCGCGCTGTCGGCCTGCTCGGGTAGTGGCGGGAAAGTTCCCGGGCGGGGCGGATTGCGACGGTCGCCACGCCGTCCCGACGTCGACCGGGACCGGCCCGCCTCGGCGGTACCGTGGGCGGCATGACCGAGCAACCGCCCGTCGCCTCCGCGTACGCCATCTCCCCGATGACCTGCGAGGGCAGCGGGTGGGTGGCCGTCGGCGAGGCCGGCTACGCGTTGGACGCCGGCGGTGCCTGACCAGGTCTCCGCCGCGCCGGACCGCAGCACTGTCCGGCTGGCGCTGGTGGTCGGCGGGCTGGTGCTCGCGGTGCTGCTCGGTTTCGGCCTCGGTCGGATGAACGCCGGCGGCGCCACCAGCACCGGCGGCGCTACGCTCGCCGCCGACCACACCCACCCGCCAGGTACGCAGCCGCACGACCACGGCAGCGTCGCCGGTGCGGACCAGGGCGCCGGCGCGGAGCCGGGCGGCCTGTCGGTCAGCTCCGCCGGGTACACCCTGGCCCCACTGGTCACCGAGTTCCCGGCGGGACGCCCGGAGCAGCTCCGGTTCCAGGTGCGCGACGCTCAGCGCCGGCCGGTCACCCGCTTCGCCGTCGTGCACGACAAGCCGATGCATCTCATCGTGGTCCGGCGGGACCTGACCGGCTACCAGCACCTGCACCCGACCATGGCGCCGGACGGCACGTGGTCGGTGCCGTTGACCCTCGCGCAGCCCGGTGTGTGGCGGGCGTACGCCGACTTCACCGTGGTCGCCGCCGACGGCGGCCAGACCGCCGTGACCCTCGGCGCGGACCTGGTCGCGCCGGGCGGCTACCAGCCCCGGCCGCTCCCGGCGCCGGCGACCTCGACGACGGTGGACGGGTTCACCGTCGGTTACCAGGGCAGCCCGCAGGCCGGTGCGACGGTGCCACTGACGTTCCGGATCGACGCCGCCGGCGGCGCGGCGCCGCTGGAGCGCTACCTCGGGGCGTACGGGCACCTGGTGGCGCTGCGCGAGGGCGACCTGGGCTACCTGCACGTGCACCCCGAACCGGAACTCGTGGACGGCCAGGTCAAGTTCTGGCTGACCACCCCCGGCCCCGGCCGCTACCGCCTCTATCTCGACTTCCAGGTCGGAACCGAGGTCAACACCGCGGAGTTCACCCTCACGATCCCCTGACCCCACCCCTCCCGGGACCGGGGTGCGTTAGCCGGCGCGGCGGATGGGGCGGCGGGCCAGGTAGCGGAGCAGGTCGCGGATGTGGTGCTTCTCCTCGGCGGGGACGCTGGGGTCGGCCAGCCGGTCCAGGATGGCGCGGACGTCCGCCTCGACCGGGCCGTCGTCGTTGCGTCGGCGGGGTGCCGGTCCGGCGTCGGGCAGCCCGAGCGCCCGGAACGCGGCCGCGACCGGTAGATCCAGTGCGGAGCAGAAGCCGCGCACCTTGGCCAGCTCCGGATAATCCTGCCAGTCACCGGCCAGCCAGCGGAACACCGTGGAACGGCCCACGCCCGTGTGCGAGGCAAGGTCGGTGACCGTCCAGCCGCGTTCGTCGCGAGCGTCGTCGATGGCGCGCCGGACGAAGCGGGCGAACGCCATCTGTGGCGAAACGTCTGCAGAACCCATCCCTGCGGGTCTTCCCCTCCCGGCCGAAGCACTGGGGCATGCGCTTCTGAGGGTAGTACGCCAAGGAGCGGAAACAATTGACTGACCGCACAAACTGTCCCGTGGATGGGACCTTTTCTCATCCAGACTGTGGACCGACCGGAACACGAATCAAGCGATCATCGTCGTTCTTCCACTAAGCTCGGTGCCCGTCCCGGCATGGCGCGTCCGCCTGCCACGTCCGACCGGGCCACCGTCGAGGAGCACCATGGCCGATTCGAGCCGCCCCCAGCCGTACCAGCCCGGTGCGGTGAGCCTCTTCTTCGTCGCCAAGGCCGGCGTCTTCGCCGCCGCGTTCTGGATCTGGTTGCTGGTCCTGGTGCTCCGCACCGACGCGGCGACGGGCGCTCACGTGCTCGCCGCCACCGGCGCGATCACCACCACGCTGGTCGCGGTGGTGCTGGGCATCCGGATGGCGTTGCAGCACAACGCCGCCGTCCGGCACGCGGAGATGAAGAAGCTGCTCGTCGACATCTCCTGGAACGCCTTCGCCGCGGCCGGCAACGCCGAGAGCGCGGGCACGGTGGTGCCCTTCCCGGCCGGACCGGCCGACAGCGAGCGACCCGCCCAGCGGGCGGGCAGCGAGCGGGTGTCGGCCTTCGACCGTGGCCCTGGCGAGCGGCTCGGCGGGCGGGACCGGGGCAACACCGGCGACCGCCGTCGCTAGCCGACCAGGGGTGCCCCGCCGTCGCTAGGCGGCGGGCGGCTCGTCGACGGCCAGCAGGGTCTCCAGCCGGGGCGTGACGCGCCACTGGTCCACCAGCTCGCGATACTCCGCGCGCTGCGGCCCGGTGGCCGCGGTGCCGGTACGGCGGGCCCGGATCAGCAGGTTGCGCGGGGTGTGCTGCGAGTCGACGAACTCCACCACCTCGGCCCGGTACCCGTGCACCCGCAGCAACCCGGCCCGCAGCGCGTCGGTGAGCACGTCGGCGAAACGCTCCCGCAGGATGCCCTGCCGGGTCAGCAGCTCGTACGGGGCCGGGGCGGGGTGGGCGCGGAGCTGCTTCGCCAGGTCGTGGTGGCAGCACGGCGCGGCCAGCACCCAGCGGGCCTCCCAACGCACCGCGCGGGCCAGCGCCTCATCGGTGGCGGTGTCGCAGGCGTGCAGCGCCAGCACCAGGTCCGGGGCGGGGTCGACGACGGCGTCGGCGATCGTGCCGGCCACGAAGCTGACCCGGTCGGCCCAGCCCAGTCGCTGTGCCAGCTCGGTGTTGCGCCGCCGCTGGTCCTCCCGGACGTCCACGCCGATCAGCTCGACGTCGAGCCCCCGGCCGGACAGGTAGCGGTACGCGGCGAAGGTCAGGTACGCGTTGCCACAGCCCAGGTCGACCACCCGCAGCGGACCGGTCAGCTCGTCGGGCAGGGTCGCCGCCAGGGCCCGTAGGAACGCGTCCACCTGGCGGCGCTTGGCCGCCGAGCCACCGATCTCGGCGAAGATCTCATCGCCCGGGTCGAGCAGGTACTCCTTCGCCCGGTCGTTCCCGCCGGGTGCCGCAGCCGGCCGGGCCGTCCCGGCAGCCCGGTGCACCTGCGCCTCGCCGGACTTCGTCACCCGTAGCTGGAGTGTCGCGTCCGCCGTCTCCACGTGCCAGTTGCCGAACGGCTCGGCCAACAGTTCGTCGACCGCCGCGGCGGTCTCCGGGCCGGGGGTGACGTTGCGGGTGTACGGGCGGGCGCCGTCGGAGGTGGCGATCTGGAGACGCGGCCCGGCCTTGAGGGTCACCGGCCGCAGTTCCGCCCGGGCCACCGTCGGGCGGCGGCCACGGCGGCGCCCGGCGGCGACCGCCCGGGTCAGTGCCGGATCGAGCAGTAGTGCCCTGACCTGGGCCAGGGCGGCGTCCAGTGGTTCCGGCATCGTTCCATCTTCCGAAAGGCGGGGTGGGAAGGGAACATCCCCCGTACCGCGCGGGGCGGTGCGGGGGATGTCGGGTGTCGCTGGGTCAGTCCGCGGTCGCCTCGGCCGGCGTACCCGCGCCGGAACCGCCACCACGGCGGCGCCGACGGCGGGGGGTGCGGGTGCCTTCGCCGTCGACGGCGGCGGAGTCCGCCGACGCCTCGGCGACGGCCGGCGTGCCGGCGTCGGAGCGGTCGCGGCGGCCGTCGCCCCGGCCACGGCGCTCACCTCGGCCCTCGCCGCGGCTGTCACCGCGCCGGGAGCCCCGGCCACCGCTGTCGCCCCGGCGGGAGCGGGTCGTCCCACCCAGGTCCTCTTCGATCTCGGCGGAGAGACCGGCCCGGGTCCGCTCGGCGGTGGGCAACGTGCCGCTGACCTCGGTGGAGATGTGCAGGTCGGTGTAGAGGTGCGGGGACGTGTGGTACGTCTCCGGCGGCTCCGGCATCTCCAGACCCAGGGTCTTGTCGATGATCCGCCAGCGGGGCATGTCGTCCCAGTCGACGAAGGTCACCGCGACACCGGTCGCCCCGGCCCGGCCGGTCCGGCCGATCCGGTGGGTGTAGGTGTCCTGGTCTTCCGGACAGTCGTAGTTGATGACGTGGGTGACGCCGGTGACGTCGAGCCCGCGGGCCGCCACGTCGGTGGCGACGAGAATGTCGATCTTGCCGGCCCGGAACGCCCGGAGCGCCCGCTCGCGGGCACCCTGGCCGAGGTCACCGTGCACCGCGGCGACCGCGAACCCGCGGAAGTCGAGGTCCTCGGCGACGCGGTCGGCAGCCCGCTTGGTGCGGGTGAAGATCATGGTCAACCCGCGCCCCTCCGCCTGGAGGATGCGCGCCACCACCTCGACCTTGTTCATCGAGTGGGTGCGGTAGACCAGCTGCTGGGTCTGCGGCGACGGGCCGGTCTCGGCGGTGTGCCCGGCGTGGATCGTCATCGGCTGGCGCAGGAAACGCCGGGACAGGGTGACGATCGGGTCGGGCATCGTGGCCGAGAAGAGCATCGTCTGCCGGTCCTCGGGCAGCATCGCGAGGATCTTCTCGACGTCGTCGAGGAAGCCCAGGTCGAGCATCCGGTCGGCCTCGTCGAGGACGAGCGCGTGCACCCGGTCCAGTCGGAGGTGCTTCTGCTTCTGCAGGTCCATCAGCCGGCCCGGGGTGCCGACCAGGATCTCCACGCCCTTGCGCAGCGCGTCGATCTGCGGCTCGTACGCCACGCCGCCGTAGATCGGTAGCACCCGGACGCCCCGCGTGCGGCCGGCGGCGGCCAGATCCTTGGCGACCTGGATGCCCAGCTCGCGGGTGGGGACGACGACCAGCGCCTGCGGGACGCCGTCACTGCCCTCGCTCGGCGCGAAGACCCGCTCCAGCAGCGGTACGCCGAAGCCGAGGGTCTTGCCGGTGCCGGTGGGCGCCTGACCGATCAGGTCGACGCCGCGCAGCGCGATCGGGATCGCGTACTCCTGGATCGCGAAGGCGCGGGTGATGCCGGCCGCGGCCAGCGCCTCGACGGTCTCGTCGCGGGCGCCGAGTGCGGCGAAGGTGGGGGCCTCCGGTCGGACCGGGGCGGTGGGGGCCAGTTCCTGGCCGTCCATCAGATCTTGAGTCAATTCGCTCATGTGGATGTGGGGGTGCCCTCTCGTGGGTGCGCCCCGTCATGTCCTCAGGGCGCGTTCGGTATGACGCGGGCCACACGGTCGGGGGCAGACTGCCGAGCCGGACCGGGCCGCACGCGCGCCGCAGGCTGCGCTTCGATCAGATCGGCGCCCACGGCAACTGCTCTATGCTACCTGAACAGGCATACCCCCGTCCCGATTCCCGACCGGGCAGCGCCCACGCGGGGGCATCGAATGTGACCTGCGCCACAGGTCGTGCCACGCGCGGGGCACCCACGTTCAGGCGGCGAACGGTAGCCTGCGCTCGTGTCCGCGCCGACCACCCCCGGTCCCGCCGTCGCCGACCTGCTGGGCCTGGTCGCCTTCGGTGAGCTGCTCGCCTTCGAGCGGATGGCCGGCGACGCCCGGCTCGCGCCCGACCTGAGCCGCCGTGCCGCGCTGAACGAGATGGCCGCCGCCGAGATCGCCAACTACCGCCGGCTCGCCGACCGGCTCACCGCGCTGGGCGTGCCGTCGGAGGACGCGATGGCGCCCTACCTGGAGCCCTTGCAGGCGTACCACGACTCGACCGAGCCGCGGGACTGGGCGGAGGTGGTGACCAAGGCGTACGTCGGTGACGCCATCACCGACGACTTCCTCCGGGGGATCGCCGACGCGTTGGACGAGCCGGACCGGGCGCTGGTGCTGGACGTGCTGCACGACTCCCGGTACGCGGAGTTCGCCGCCGAGGAGATCCGGCTCGCCGTCGCCGCCGACCCCCGGGTGGCCGGCCGGCTCTCCATGTGGGCCCGGCGGCTGGTCGGTGAGGCGCTCTCCCAGGCCGGCCGCGTCGCCGCCGAACGGGCCGCGCTCACCGCGCTGATCGCGCAGGGCGACCGGGTCGACGTGCCGGGACTGTTCCGACGGCTCACCGCCGCGCACACCGCGCGGATGGCCGCCGTCGGGCTGAACAACTGATCACCCGGGCGGGCCGGGTGCGGTGCCGGCCCGCGGCAGGTGGGCCGACGCCGACCTGCCGCGATGGCCGGACCGGTCAGCGGACGGTGAAACCGACCGCTCGGGGCGACGCCTCGGCGATCTCGACGTAGGCGACCTTCTCGACCGGAACGATGACCCGCCGGCCCTTCTCGTCGGTCAGGGAGAGCGTGCCGCCGTTGCCGGCGAAGGCGTCGGTCACGATCTGCTCGATCTCGGCCGGCGACTGCGCGCTGTCCAGAACCAGCTCGCGCGGCGCGTACTGCACGCCGATCTTGACCTCCACTGTGCCTCCTCAACTGGGGCGAAAGAACCGCCCTGCGAAGGCTATCCGATCACGGGGGCGGCGGTCAGGCTGACTCACCTTGCAGCGGGAAGCTCGCGATGCCCCGCCAGGACAACGCCGCCACCAACGCCTCGGCCTCGGCCTTCGGCACCTGTCGACCGCCGGCCAGCCAGAACTGCGCGGCCGTCTCCGCCGCGCCGACCAGCCCGGAGGCCAGCAGCTCGGCGTGCGCCCGGCTCACCCCGGTGTCCGAGATGATGGTGTCGGTGATCGCCGCGATGCAGCCCTGCTCGACCCGCTCGACCCGCTGCCGCACCGCCGGATCGTTGCGCAGGTCCGATTCGAAGACGAGGCGGAACGCCTCGCTCTCGTGGTCGACGAAGTCGAAGTACGCCCGCACCGACGCGCTGACCCGCTCCTTGTTGTCGCTGGTGCCGCGCATCGCTTCGTGCACCTTGGCGACGATGGCGTCGCAGTGCGTGTCCAGCAGGGCCAGGTAGAGCTCCATCTTTCCCGGGAAGTGCTGATAGAGCACCGGCTTGGAGACCCCCGCCCGCTCGGCGATGTCGTCCATCGCCGCGGCGTGGTAGCCCTGCGCGACGAACACCTCCTGCGCCGCCGCGAGCAGCTGCTTACGGCGCGCCGAACGGGGCAGGCGGGTGGGCCGGCCGGCGGTCTGTGCACCGTTCCCCACAGCGGTCATGGGATCCTCCGAGTTCTCCGTACGAGCCGGCATTTTTCCCCCAGACCGGGCGGGGCCCGTGACCCCCGTCGTGGAAATGGCCCGCCGCTGTAACTTATCGCCACTGTCACCACACGGTAGCCTCAGCGGGGGCGACCAAGGAGCGCGCGGTGAGTGAAACAGGGCAACCCGGAGCCGCCACCCCGGGAGAGCACGGTGACGGAGCGGGTCAGCACGACGACCCGGGCCGTTCCGGCGGCGGGTGGGCGCCCCCGGCGGGCGGGTGGTCCCGGGCCGCCGAGCGCGAGGATGCCCGGGAACCGGCGGCGCGCTGGCAGCCTGACGCGGCGTCCGGTTGGCGTACGTCCTCCACCCGGCACGGCGACCTGCCAGCACCCCTGGCCGGGCTGCCCGGCGCCACCGAGTCGCCGGTCCGGGTCAACGGCCACCACGCCAACGGCGTCCGGCACGCGGGCGCCGAGACCAACGGCGTCCACCACCCCGGTGCCGAGCCGCTGGCCGGCCGCCCGGCGCCGGTGAGCGCCCCGCCCGGGTCGACCGCCGAGGACCGGCGAGACGCGACCGGCGAGCGGCTGGTGGTGCCCGCCCAACGTCCCGTGCCGCCCCCGGAGCAGGGGCCTGGTGAGCCGGACAGCGGCCCGGCCCGACACTCCACCGTCGACCCTGGCGCCGGTCCCGGCGCCCGCTGGGCCGAGCCCGGTCGGCCCACCTCGGCGCCACCCGGCGTCCAGGTGCCACCCGTCGGCACCGCCGCCTCGGGCTTCGAGGTCCCGCCCGGCTTCCACGCACCCACCGCTGAGCGGCCGGCCGCCGACGAACCGCCGGCCACCCCGCGCGCCTGGCGCGACCCGCTCGCGCCGGAGGCATCGACCGAGCCGGGACGCACCCCCGACC
>NZ_RCVI01000224.1:0-11052 GCF_003667455.1 Micromonospora sp. CV4
GCCGCCGGCTGCCCGGCGTCCGGCGCTCGGGCCAGGCTGCCGGCGTTGCCACCGCTCATCCGGCGCCGAGCCGCTGAGCGCCGCTCATCCTGCGGCAGGCTGCCGTGCGCCGTTCACCCGGTGCTGGGCTGCTGAGCGCGCCGCTCCTGCGCCGGGCCGCTGAGCGCCGCTCCACCCCTGAGCGGGGTTGCGTGCGCGCTGCTCATTTTGCGCCGGGCTGGCGTTTGCGCCGCTGATCCTGCGCGGGCTGCCGCGCGCCGCTTGACTCTGTGTCCGAGACGCAGGGGGCCGGTGCTACTTCCAAGCGCGATACCTCAGAGTCATATTTATACCTGTGAGGTATCGCGCTCTCCGGACCCATGCCGCCAGCCGGGGCGAGTCCGCTGCTGTGCTGCCGCCGGGGTCGCCGCAATGAGCGGGAAGCCGGCGCGGCTGTCGATCGGCGGTGAGCTGAGTCGGAAGCTCAGTGCGGCCCGGTCGACCGGCGAGGAGCTGAGCTGGAAGCCCAGTGCGGCCCGGTTGATCGGCGCTGAGTTGAGCTGGAGGCGCGGTGCGGCCTGTTGGCCGGCGCTGAGTTGAGCTGAAAGCCGGTTGCGGTTGTCGACGGGCGGGGAGTTGAGCTGGAAGGGTGGCGCGGCCTGCTGGCCGGCGCTGAGTTGAGCTGGAAGCCGGTTGCGGTTGTCGACCGGCGGGAAGTTGAGCTGGAAAGGTAGTGCGGCCTGTCGACCGGGAGCGAGCAGGGCAGGAAGCCCGGCGTGACCGCCAACGACGGACCTGCGTCCGAGGTCGGCCGCTTGACCGCCCAAACGGCGGCGACCTCGTGCGGACTCACCGGAGGGGCGAGCGCCGGGTCAGCTGCGCCGGTGCCTACCGACCTCCGGTCCGTCCGGCACGGAGTCCAATCCGTGTCCGCCGGCCAGCGGGCCACCGTGTTCGTCGTAGCCGCCCCATCCCTCACCGTCACCCCAGGAGGCGTTCCCCCTCCGGCCCTCGTCGCCGGACCGCCCGGGGGCAGCGGTCGCTGCTCCGCCGCTCGGCCCGGTGGTGATGCCAGGCGCCCGGGTCGTACCGCTGCTGGTCCGGGTCGTACCGCCGGTCCGGGTCGTACCGCTGCTGGTCCGGGCTGCGCTGCCGATGCTTTCGCGCGCGCCGCCGCGGGGGGTGCGGGTGGACGCGGCTGACCGAGGGGACGCGCCGGCGGTGGCCGGGCGGCGGCGCAGTCCGAGCACCGCCCCGATCTGGGCGCCGACGATGCTCGCCACGGCCAGCACGGCGGAGACCGCCAGCGGTCGGTTGACCCCGTCGGTCGCGCCGGCCCGGGCGGCGCCGACCGTCATCGCGGGCGGCTGACCCGTGGACTCCGTACCGGTGGGTGGTGTCGGTGCCACACGTTCCGGCGCGGCCCGCTCGGGTGCCGGTCGGGGGGCCGGCGGCTTGGGCGCTGGTCGGGCGACCAGGCGGCCGGTGGCATGCGAACGGGCGCCCTGGTCGGTGGCCTCGGTGGGCAGTCGGAGCAACTGGCCAGGGCGGATCCGGTCCGGGTCGTCGAGCCGGTTCAGCTCGGCCAGCCGTCGGTAGTCGGCGAACTCGTCCAGGTAACGCTCGGCCACATCGCCGAGGTAGTCGCCCCGCGCCACCCGGTACACCGGCGCCGCCTCGTCACTCGCGCCCGCGCGCGAAGGCGTGGCCAGGGCCGACGCGTCGCTGACCGTGGCGCCCGCGACGCGGGGCGCGGCGGTCCCGTGGGCCGTACCCAGCGCCGACGTGGACGCCGGCCCAGCCAGGGTGGCGGCGCCCGGGCCGGCCAGGGTGGCGACGGCCGGTGTGCCCGGGTGGGCGTACGCCGAACCGCCGTAGACCGCGGCGGCGCTGGCGGCGGCCGGGCTGGCGGCGAGGATCAGCGCGACCGAACCGACCAGGGCGGCGGCGGCCTTCTGCTGGCGGCTCATCCCCGGCAGCTTCGGCGCCGGCCGGCGCAGGCTCTGCGCGCCCAACTCGACGAGGACCGAGAAGGCGAACGTGGCCCAGCCGAACCAGCCGGCCAGTGCCAATGCCCGCAGGAAGAGCTGGCCGTCGTCCCGGCTGGTCAGCGCGGTGCCCACCTCGGCGATGGTGGGCAGGTGGTCGGGCAGAGGGTTGCCGGCGAAGGCGAGCAGTGCCACCGGCGCGCCGGCCAGCAGTGTGCAGAGCACGACCAGCGCTCCGAGGCCGGTGAGGATTCGTCCGGTCCGCCGTACGACGGACCGACCCGATGCGGGCATGGCTGCCTTCCTTCCTACGGTTCCGGCGGTGCTGGCGCTCTGGTGATGGCCCGCGCGGTCGCCTCGCCGGTGACGGTGACCGTGCTGGCGAAGCCGAACAGCCCGAGCATCGATCGGCGGTAGGTGATCGTGACGCGTACCCGGACGAGGGTCTCCCCGGCGACCTGCGGGAAGCTCACGGTGTGGCCGGTGGTGCCGGCGGCGGCCAGGTAGTTGGCGACCGCGACGCGGGCCTGCCGCCGGTTGATCCGCGTCGGCCCGCCCTCGATCGCGGTGGCCCGGTCGATGGCCTGACCCCCGGCCCGGGCCGCCTCGGCGGCCAGGTTGTCGGCGCGTTGCAGGGTGCGCAGCTGCCCGGCGCCGTCGAAGGAGAGGCCCACGATGGCCAGTACGCCGGTCATCGCCACCGCCAGGAAGATGCTGACCCGGCCATGGTCACCGGCGCGTGGACGCCGGGAGGCGATGGCGGTCATCGTCGGCTCCGGTAGCGGTCCAGGGGCGAGGTGAAACTCGCCGTGATCCGGTTGTCAGTCGGCATCCCGGGCACGACGTTCAAGGAGATGTCCTTGAAGGACACCAGGCAGCTGATCTCCACCGTCACCGTGGCGTCCGTACCGACCGGGCTGCGGAAGGCGGCGTTGAAGCTGGTGGCCTTGCCGGCCACCGAGCCGGAGAAGGTCGGGTGGAGGTCATTGGCGCAGGCCAGCCCGTGCCAGTCCAGCTGTTTGCGGGCGGCCTCCCGCGCCGCGGTCCGCGCGCTTCTGGCATCCCGGGAGATCGAGGCGGCGCGGGCCGCGTCGTGCGCGGCGGCGTCGATCGCCTCCGCCGCGACCGCGCTACGCCCGGCCACGCCTGCCAGCACCATCAACGCGATGAACGCGGGCGCGAGCACCGCCACCTCGATGGAGACCGAGCCCCGCTCGGCGCTGCGGTTCACGGTGTGGTCACCCGTTCCACTGTCCCGTGCGCGGTCTGCTCCACCGCGAAGTCCACGCCGGGCACCACCGACAGGGACCGGCCGCGCACCGTACAGGTCACCTCGGTCGCGGTGGTCACGCAGCTCGGGTCGGTCTTCCCCCAGCCCACCAGCCAGCCGCCGGTGGCCTTCAGGAAGCGGGTGGCGCTGGCGACCCCGGCGCCGTCCGGGGCGTCGTACAGCCGCTGGGCGTTGACCCCGCTCTGCGCGGCGTTCAACGCCGTGGATCGGGCCAGGAAGACGGCCGCGACCTGGAGCGAGGCGAAGAGCAGCACCAGGATCAGCGGCATGACCACGGCCAGCTCCACCGGGTTGGCTCCCCGCTCCCGGTCACCGGCCGCGAGGTGGCGCCGGGCAGCGGCGACCGCCCGGCACCACCATGGGAACGCGGCTCGGCGCATGTCCGCTACTTCGGGTTCGTGTGGTTCGGGATGGCGTTCATCCAGTCGTTGGCCTTGCCCAGGGCCAGGCCGGTGACGATGGTCGCCACGAAGACCAGACCGAAGATGATCACCGCGGTCGGCACCGGGCTGTCGCCGCGCTCGCCGTCGCGGCGCAGCTCGGCGACGCGCGTCGTCAGCACGACGTGCAGGTAGCTGATGATGGACATGGCGTACTCCTTCTCGGGGTCGGATCAGACACGGGCGATGAACGGGTAGACGACGAAGCCGAGCAGCACGAAAACGAGCAGCGCGCCCGGAATGTCGAGCTTGCTGGTCACCCCCTCGGCGCGGGCGAGGTTGTCGGTGCGGATCTGGTCGCGTAGCGAGTCGGCCCGGCTGCGCAGGGTCTCGTGCACCTGCGCTCCCTCGCTGCCGGAGGAGCGCATGATCGCGCCGACGTCGCCCAGCTCCGGGATGCCGATCTTGTCCGCGAGGTCGCGCAGCTCGTCCCAGGGCGCGTGCATCTGCATCTGGGCGATCCGCAGCGACTCCTGGATCCGGTCGAAGACCCAGCCGTCGCAGACCGCGGCCGCCCGCTCCAGCGACTGCACCGGCCCGTGCGCGGCGGAGAGCTGCAACGCCACCAGATCCAGGTAGGTGCAGACGGCCTGGCGGAACTCGTCCCGGGCGGCGTCGGCCTTCGTGAGCACCGCCCGGTGCGCCAGCAGGCCGCCGATCAGCGCCAGGCCGAGGCTGCCGAGCACCGGTACGACCAACGGCAGCGAAATGCCCAGCACGAACAGCGCCACCCCGAGCAGGGTCGGCGTGGCCAGCCCGACCAGCGCGGAGAGCAGCACCGACAGCGCGTACTGCTCGGAGGTCTGACCGATCAGGGCGAGCTGCCGGTGCGGCGGCCGCAGCCAACGGGCCAGCCCGGTCAGCCAATCCAGTCGTCGGGAGGCGGGAGCGGCGACCCGGCCGGTGCCGGGCGGCTGGTGCAACCGGCGCAGTGCCGGCCCGAGCGCCGGGGTCGCCGGCACGAGCTCGCGGACCACCAGGAACAGGCCCAGCCCCACGGCCGCTCCACCGCACACCGCGATGGCCAGGTGCCAGTTCACGATCACGCTCACGCGATCACCTCCTGCGGGTCCGGCGCCGGAAGGAACCGGGCCGGGCGCTGCGGCTGGCTCATCGACCGCACCCAGGCCAGCAGGCCGATGAAGGCGGCCCCGAGGGCGGCCATCACCAGTTGACCCACCGGCGTGCCGTACGGCTCGATGTACTCGGTGTTGATCAGCCCGTACGCCAGGGTCGCGAGGGTCATGCCGGTGAGGAAGCGGACCGCGAACCGGGGCTGGGTGCGCTTGGCCTCGATCTCCCGGCGGGTGGCGACCTCCGCCGCCGCCGCGCCGGCGATCGAGCCGAGTACGTCGCCCAGCCGCTCGCCCCGGTCGGTGAGGTGCAGGATCAACGCCGCCACCACCTGGTCGCAGACCGGGTCGCCGATGTCGTCGGCGAACGCCAGCAGCGCGGAGCGGGCCGTCCAGCCGGCCTGCAACCGGGCGGCGAGCAGGCGAACCTCGTCCTCGACGCCAGGTGGCACGGTGCCGATCGTGCCGATGATCGACTGTTGGAGGCCCTGCCCGGTGCCGGAGACGTCCTTGAGTCGGCGGGTCCACTCGCCGACCGCCTCGATCCGGGCGATCGCCCGCTGCTCGGCCTTGCCCACCGCGAACAGCCACGGGGTGCCGGGCACCGCCACCGCCACCAGCAGACCCACCACCGGCAGCCCGGTCAGCAGGAAGGCCAGCGCGCCGGCGGCCAGCGCGGTGAGCAGCAGCGCCTGGTAGGCCCGCCGTTCGCCAGGAGTGGCGCCGGAGCCACGCCAGAGTCGGCTCAGGCCCGGTCCGGAGCCCGGGCCGGGGCCGACGGGCCGCCGGGTGCCGATCAGCGCGACCACGGCCAGCAGCAGCCCCGCGACACAGGCGGCGCCGGAGAGCACCGCGATCAGTTCCAGGTTGGTCCGCACCAGATCACCGCCGGGCCAGTCGGGTCTGCCGGGGACGACGCCAGGCGCCGGTGCCGGCCTCGATCCACCGGGTCAGCAGCCGGGCGTCGTACCCCACCCGCAGCAGTTGGTCGCGGACCCGTTCCGGCAGGTGCCGGGGGACCGCGCGGCCGTCCGGGCCGGGCCCGAAGACCGTGGTGGTGGTGATACGGCCGGCTTCGCCAGCGCCGATCACCTCCTCCACGTGCGACACGAACCGGTGCTTGCGCCCGCCGATCGCGGTCTCGTCCTCGACGGTGACGTAGACGATCAGGTCCAGGGCGTTGCCGGCCATCCGGCGGGCCTGGTCGACGGTCATCTCGCGGCCGTGCGCCAGCGCCAGCTCGACGATCCGTTCGCCGACACCGGCGGACGTGCGGGCGTGGATGGTGCACATCGAGCCCCGGCTGGTGGTCATCGCCTGGAGCATCGGCACGATCTCCCGGGACCGCACCTCACCCACGATGATCCGCAGCACGCCCATCCGCAGTGAGAGTGGGATCAGGTCGGCGATCGTCACCTCGCCGGCGGGCCGGCCGTCGAAGCCACGTTCGCCGTGCCCCTCGCGGGCCTCGAAGCTCATCACCGCCCGGTGCCGCTCCCGCCGGCGGGCCGGCAGCAGCTCCCGGCTCTCCTCCAGCAGCACGTACGGCTCGTCGGGCGGGATCTCGTTCATCAGCGCGCGGATGATCGTGGTCTTCCCGGCACCGGCCAGCCCGGCGACCATGATGTTCAGCCCGGCGCGCATCGCCGCGCGGAGGAAGTCGCGCAGCAGTGGGTCGATCATCTCGTCCAGGTCACCCCGGGCGCCGGCCACGTCGTCCAGGCTCACGTCCAGGGTGTTGTGCTTGCGGATCACCGCATACGGGCGGTGGCTGACCAGGAACACCGCGGCCAACCGGCTGCCGTCGGGCAGTTGCAGGTCGAGGGTGGGCTTCACGGTGGACAGGGACCGTTCGGTCGCGCCCGCGCGGCGTGCCGCCGCCTGAAGGATCTCCACCAACTCGGCGTCGCTGTCGGCGATCGGCTCGGCCCAGTCCACCCCGCCGCCGTGCCGGGTGATGCGTACCTGGTCGCAGCCGAGGATGTGCACCTCCTCGATGGTGTCGTCGACCAGCAGGGTCTGCAGCCGGCCCAAGCCGACCAGCTCGGCGGTCACCTGGTCGAGCAGCAGGCGTTCCGTGCCGGCGGCCATCGGTGTGCCGGCCCGGCGGACCGCGTCCGCGTACTCGGCGACCACCGTGACGGCCAGCCGGGCCCGCTCGGTGTCCTCCTCGTCGACGGTGAACTCACGGCCGCGCTGCCAGAGGGTGAGCCGCTCGGTCAGTTCCCGGCGCAACTCCCGGACCACCTGGAAGTCCATGCGGGCGCGGGGTGGCGTCTCCGGTGGCGGGCTGGCGGCGGGTGCCGGCGGGGGCGTCGGCATCGGCACCGAATGGTGTCGGCCGTTCGGCGCGGCCAGCGGCGGCGTGGTGGAGGTGACGCCCGGCGGCTGCTGCCGCGGGTCGACGGAGACCGGTTCAAACCGCATCCGGCACCCCCTGCTGCACGGGCCAGGCCAGCCGGGCGCGCCGTCGCTCCAGCAGCGCGCCGATCGGCACCTCCAGCGCGGCCGCCGCGCGCAGCAGCGGCCGTCCGGCCCGCACCGTTCCGCCCAGGCTGAGCACCCTGGCGGTACGCGGGTCGCGCGGCAGCCGGGCGATCACCGGCAGTTTCAGCGCTCGGCTGATCTCGGCCCGCCCGTGCCCGTCGCCGACGAGCAGCAGCCGGAGGGTGCCCGGCGGCACCCGGTGTTCGGCGAAGTCCCGTTCGATCGCGGTGACGACCGCCCGGGTGCCGGAGAGGTCCGGCAGCTCGGCCCGGGTCACCAGGAGCACCACCGAGGCGGCCCGCAGCACCGGCCACGGCGGGCCGTTGACGTGCAGCCGGCCGCAGTCGACCAGCACGTCGTAGCCGGGGGTGCCGCGGTCGAGCGCGTTGAAGTAGTCGGCGAAGCGCTGCCAGAGCGGGGTGACGCTGCCGGCCTGCGTCGGGTCGACCAGCCCGGGCAGCAGCAGTCGTTCCCGACGGGGCGCGTCGAGGTCGACCAGCTGGGACCAGAAGGCGGTCTCCAGGTTGCCGTCGCGCAGCTCGCCGACGGCCAGCTCGCCGAGGCCGCGGGGCCCGTCCAGCTGACCGCCCAGGTAGCCGGCGAGGATCGACCCGCCGGCAGGGTCGCACTCCGCGAGCACCAGCCGTCGGTGCCACGCCAGCGCGCAGGCCAGCGCCGAGGTGGTCACGCCGGGCGAACCCTTCGCGGACACCAGCGCGATGATCGCCATGCTCAGGCCGCCTCGGTCAGCACGACGGCGACCCGCTCCTGCGCGGCCAGCGCCACCACCGCGGGTACGTCCCGGACGGGGAGCGCCAGGTAGAGCACCTTGTCGTCGTTCGCCGGGCTGACCATGTCGATCACGGTGGCGGAGAAGCGGGTGCCCACGGCGGCCGTGCCGGTGGCGTTGTCGTCCGGGGTGCTGACCAGCAGAACCTTGTCGCCAGGGTGCAGTTCACGCGCCGGCACCTGCGCGGTCTTCAGGCCGAGCGCGATCTGCTGCTGGCCGGGGCCGAGCAGCGGATCGTCGGTGACCTGCCCCAGCGTGAGCAGGGCGCCCGGGACCAGCGCCACGGCGGCGCGCTTGCCGACCACCTCGTCCAGCCGCCCGGCGGGCACCGGGCGCAGCCCCTGGCCACCGGCGACCTGCACGGCGACCAGGTCGGCGGCGCTGATCTCCCGGCCCACCTCCACCGGCCGGGCCACCGCGAGGTAGCTGCCGGTGGCCCGGACCGAGGTGACCGCGAATGCCGCGCCCAGCCCACCCAGCGCGATCAGGAGTACGGCCAGACCCAGCAGCCCCGGGCGGACCCGGCGCTGCCGGACGACCTTGGGCGGGCTGACCGGCGCGTCCACCGGGGTCCCGTTGCGCGTCGCGAGACTCACCTGTTCACCACCTGGAGTTCGTTGATCTGGATCGGCACGGTGCCGCTGGTCCGGGTCTGCGGAATCGGCTCGCCCTCGACGTCGTCGTCGGTCCACCACCGCACCGTCCAGTACGTGGTGGCGCCGACCCGGTAGGTGCCGGCCTCCGGATAGCCGTTGTCGTAGCCGCAGTCCGGGGATGTGCGGCCGGCACGCCGGCCGTTCGGGTCGTACGGGGTGCCGGCGCCCGTGCAGGTGACCTTCTCGCCGTTGCCCATGTCCCAGACGATCCGGTCGACCTTCGCCTCGATGGAGACGGTCAACCCACGGTCGGAGGCGGAGGCGCGCAGCGGGCCGAAGTAGCTGGTGCTCGGTGTCGCCCACATCCAGACGGGCAGGCCGACCAGGCCGGGGCCGACGCTCTTGCGGGGCGCCACCTTGAGCCGCGCGGGCAGCAGCTTGATCGACGCCAGGGCGCGGCGGGCCAGCTCCTCCGGATCGGGCGGCGCGCCGAAGCCGGGCGGCGGCTCGTCCCTCAGCACCGTGACCTGGGCACCCAGCTCGCCGCCGTTGCAGGTCTGCAGATACCACTGCTGACCCTCGGGCGGCTCGACCTCTCCCTCGGTCAGCTTGTAGTAGCACCCGTCGCCGTTGTTGAACCAACCGAGCAGGTCGTCGTAGCAGGCGATGGTCCGCCCGCCCCACTGGCAGACACCGCCACCTCCGCCGCCGCCGGAGTCACCGCCGCCGCCGTTGTCGCCGCCACCGCCGGGATCGCCCGGTGTGCCGGGTTCGTCGTCCCAGACGCTGCAGTCCGGCTGGTCGAGCGGGCACTCCACCCCCGGGTCGGCGCGCCGGGCGGCGGCGGCCGGCAGCGTCGCGCCGACCACCAGCAGCAGTGCGAGGCCGAGCCCGGTGAGCGCCCGGCGGGGCGTCCCGGCCCGGGCGGTACGGGCCGGGACGCCTCTTCCTCCCCAGGTCAGCACGGCTGGTCCCGGTGCGCGGCGCTGGAGTTGATCAGCCAGCGCCCGTCGGGATAGCGGGTGGCGGTGGCCGTGGCCAGATGTCTGCTGCCCCCGCTGCCCGGGACCACCCGTCTGTCCTTGGCGTAGACCAGCCGGTAGCCGCTCGCGTCCAGGCAGTCCTGGATCTCCACGGTGGCCGGGGTCGAGTCCAGGCTGACCGAGGTCACGGTCGGGTCGGACTTCAGCGTCCCGGTACGCATCGCGCCGTGCTCCTTTGCCTCGCGAATGGACACTCGCACCCGAGTGAGCAGTGGATCGGCGAGGAACCGGGACAGTTCCGGCGCATGCGGATCACTGCGTCGACTCGCCGTACGCGAGGCCGCGAGATAACCGGAGTACGCGTGCAGTGCCGCCTTTTCCGCGGCCCGCCGTTCGACGTCCGAGTCCGCCTGTTGTCCGTCGTTGCGGGCCGGCGCCGGCCGTTCGACGGCCTCCCGCCCGCTGCCGCAGGCGGTGACCGGCACCGCCGCCACGACCGCTACCAGGCAGATTGCTGCTCGCCTGAGCTGCCGTCCGCGCACCGTCGAGCCTCCTCGTGGTCGCCCGGTGCGGCGGCGGATCACCGCCGCCGGGCATGCGGAAGCGCGCCCGGATCAGCACATCCGGAGCCGTTCATTGCGCTTCTGCATTCACCGATACGGATCTTCTACAAATGGATGGTCCTGTGTCGTCCGGTTGTTGCAGTGAGGCTTGCGTCACACCCAAGGGGCGAGCATAGGCTGACGCTCGCCGATGCAACAGAGGCAATTCAACTGAACACTCTCCGTGATGACAGGTGGTGGTGAGGGGTGTCTGCGCCGCGCTCCGGGCAATGGCCGGCTGATACGCCGGCGACGGCACGCGCTCGACGGGCCGAGTGGGTTCGTCGGGGCCCTTCCGCCGGTCCCGAGAGTGGGACAACGCGGCGTCATCCCGGCATCCACTCGGAGCCGGCGGCGGACCGACGAACCGCGCCGATCGGTGGGACGGCCGGCCCGGGTCCCGCCCGGGAAGCCGCCGGACGGCCCGCTGTGCAGGTCGCTTTCTGCGCCATCCGCTACACCCAAGCGATCGTTCAGTCACGATCCGTGTTCGCCTTCACGGCCGGCGGTCGGCCCGAAGCGGGGTCGACATGGCGCTGACCGGCCCGTCGGCGGCCGCCCCCGGTCAGGAGAACCCGCCCGATCGGACCCCGACACCCCCGCCTTCGGGTGGCACGACCGAACCCGCCGACCGAGCCGCGAGCAGTGCCCGGCTCCCCACCGTGCTGGCGATCCTGACGGTCAGCCCGCTGCTGCGGTGGGCCGCCCTGCGCTACGGCGTACCGTCGGGCACCGCCAGCCGGACCGGCTGCGACGCCTGCGGCGCGCCGATCGGGCTGACCCGGCCCTGGCCCGCGCTGGGCCCGGCCGGCCGGTGCGGTCG
>NZ_RCVI01000286.1:0-10730 GCF_003667455.1 Micromonospora sp. CV4
GCCCTGGAGCGCGCGCCCCGCCCCGCCAACGGGGCCGACCGGGCACGGCCGGGTCCGGGCGACAAGGAGCCGACCGGGCGGGAGGTCGCCGCGCCCCGGCAACGGGCCGTGAGCCGGCAGGACCGGCCGACCCGGCCGGCCCGGGTCCGTGCTCCGAAGATCAAATTTGGGGACCGGGACCCGTCGGTCGAACTGGCCATCACCGAGATCGCCGGCCATTTGACCTTCACTCCGAACACGGTCACGGCCTGGTACTGGCTGCCCGAGGTGCGCTGGGCCTTCCGGCCCGACGCCGAACGCGAGGCGCTGCTCTCGGCGATCTCCGAGCAGTACGCCGGCCTGGCCGGTTTCCGGCTGCACCTGCGGCGCACCACCCGGCCGTTCCCCGCCGACGAGTGGGCCCGCACCATCGACGCACACACCCTGGCGCCGCTGCCCGACGTGCCCGGCACCACCGGCTGGGCCGACCACCTGGTCGCCGCCCAGCGGCACCTGATGGCCGTCAACCACGCCGAGGGGCAGACCTACCTGGGTGTCACCTTCGCCCGCCGGTCGCTCGGGGACTCGCTCACCGAACGGTTGCTGCGCACCTTCGCGCGGGGCACCGCCGAGGGCGAACGACGCAAACTGGGCCGCACCGTGGAGCAGTTCGACGAGGTGCTCGGCGCGTTCGGCATGCGCGGCCGGCGGGTCACCGCCCAGGAGCTGGAGTGGTTGCTCTACCGCTCGGTCGCCCTGTGCATGGCGCCTCCGGGCACACTCTCCCCGGTGACCAACGGTCGCTGGGAGCGCGGTGACCTGCTCGCCCTGACCGAGCAGGTCGAGCGTTACCGCACCCCGTACGGCTCGACGGTGAAGCTGGTCAACCGGATGACCGGCGAGGAACGGCACGTCGCCGTGCTCGCCGTCGGCCGGATGGAGCCCCTGGAGATCCCGGAACGGCACGAGCCGTGGCTGCACTTCCACGAGCGGCTGCCCTGGCCGATGGAGATCTCCACCCGGGTCGACATCCTCGGCTCCGGCGACTCGTTCCGCAATCTCGAACACCGGCTGCGGATGATCCGCTCACAGCAACTCGACTACGCCGAGCACGGCATCGACGCGCCGCCCGAGTTGGAGCGGCTGGCCAAGCGGGCACTGGTGATCGGCGACGAGATGACCACCGGGCTGCCGGTCGACTCGGCCCGCGCGCACGGCTGGCACCGGATCGCCGTCGGCGGCCGGACCCGGGAGGAATGCCTGGAACGGGCCCGCCGGCTCATCCAGCTCTACTCCCGGGAGCTGCGCATCTCGCTCCAACACCCCAAGAACCAGGACTGGCTGGCCCGCGAGTTCATCCCCGGCGAGCCGATCGCCAACACCGGCTACGTCCGTCGGATGCCGGTGCCGTTGCTCGCCGCCGCGCTCCCCCAGGCCGCCTCCAACGTGGGCGACCGGCGGGGCGACCTGATCGGCCGCACCGCGGGCACCTGCCGCCGCCCGGTCTTCCTCGACCTGCACTTCCCCATGGAGGTACGGGAACGCTCCGGGCTCGCGGTCTTCGTGGCGGAGCCGGGCGGTGGCAAGTCGACCCTGCTCGGCGCGCTGGGCTACCTGGCCGCACGGCGGGGGGTCCAGGTGACCCTGCTCGACCCGTCCGGGCCGCTGGCCCGGCTCTGCGCCATGCCGGAGCTGCGTCCGTACTCCCGGGTGCTGAACCTGACCGGCTCGGAGCACGGCACCCTGGCGCCCTACTCGCTCATCCCGACGCCGCTGCGCAGTGAGTTCGGCGCCGGCGCCTCCGGTGACCGGGAGTTCGAGATCGCGGTTTCCAACGCCCGGGCCGAGCGCCGGATGCTGGTCCAGGACATCTGCATGATGCTCGTACCGCCGCAGGTGGCTCGGGAGGCGTCCACGGCCACCCTGTTCCGGCACGCGGTCCGCCAGGTCCCCGCCGAGGAGACGTCCACCCTGGACGACGTGGTGAGCTGCCTCGGGCGACTCGACGACGACGCCGGCAAGGAACTGGCCAACCTCCTGCTGGACACCGCCGAGATGCCCCTGGCCATGCTCTTCTTCGGCCGACCGCCGGAAGGGCTGCTTGGTGCGGACGCGGCGCTCACCGTCATCACCATGGCCGGGCTGCGGCTGCCCGACCTCAAAATCGAGCGCGAGTACTGGTCCGCCGAGGAGGCGCTCGCCCTGCCGATGCTGCACACCGCGCACCGGCTCGCCGTGCGCCGCTGCTACGGCGGGTCGATGTCGTCCCGGAAGCTGGTCGGCCTGGACGAGGCGCACTTCATGGAGGGCTGGCGATCCGGGCGGTCGTTCCTCGTCCGGCTCGCCCGGGACTCCCGCAAGTGGAACCTTGCCGCCCTCGTCGCCTCCCAGAACCCACGCGACATCCTCGGCCTCGACGTGCAGAACCTCGTCTCCACCGTCTTCGTCGGCCGCATCGCCGAGGACGCCGAGATCGCCTCCGAAGCGCTGCGGCTGCTGCGGGTGCCGGTCAACGACGGGTACGAGGCCACCCTGGCCTCGCTCTCCGCCGCCGACACCAGTTCGGCCAACCGTCTCGGCTTCCGCGAGTTCGTCATGCGCGACGTCGACGGGCGGGTACAGAAGGTTCGCGTCGACGTCTCGTACGTCGAAGGGCTGCTGGACCACCTCGACACGACGCCCGCCGCGATCGCCGCGGCCGCCGGAGTGCTGCCGAGCATCCCCCTGCCGGATCTGGAGGCGTGACATGGCGAGGGCCCGGGCACGGATCGCGGCGTTCCTGCTCGCCCTCGGCGTACTGGCCGGGGCCTCCCTCACCTGGCCGCTGATCGGCGCGGAGGCAGCAGCCGCCGCCCCACCCGCCGCCCAGGCCCGCGCCGACCTCTGCACGACCCCGGAGTGGCAGGCCGACTTCCGGGCCTGCGTGGCGAAGCTCAAGGAGGTCAGCGAGGACGAGGTCACCTGCCGCAACGCACCAACCCCCGGCACTCCCGACTCCGGGCTCGCCGGCTGGTTCGCCGGCCGGCCGGACTCCGCCAAGCAGCTCGGGCCGAAGGGGCTCTACAGCGACTACGGCTACGCCGGCTACAGCTATCCGACGTACGACATCCCCGGCGGATGCGCGTCATCAGTCCTGCATCCGGACTACAAGTTCACCACCACCGTGGCCAACGGCGAATTCATGATCGCCACCGCGATCGTCGGCGCCTCGAACGCGCTGCGCGAGCGGGCCTGGGACCCTCGCTCGATGTGGGGCTGGGCCGACCCGCTGGTCGAGCAGGCAACCAAGGCCGTCTACCAGAAGGTGTTCAGCGTCTTCGGCATCATCACGCTCTGCGTCGTGGGGTTGTACCTGCTCTGGCGATCCCGCCAGTCGGACATGAGCAACGCGATGACCACTGCGGGCTGGGCACTGCTGGTGATGGTCGCGGTAACCGCGCTCGCCGCTTGGCCGGTGAAATCGGCGAACATCGCGGACGGCACGTTGGTCACCACATTGGGCGTGGTGCACGACGCCGTGGGTCCCGCGGCCCGGGACACCCCGCCGGACCAGTGCGACGATCCGAATCCCGCGGCTTGCAAGGACAATCGCCCGCCCGCGGTGCGTGCCAGTGACACCGCCACCGAGGCGATGCTCTACCGCAACTGGCTACGGGGGGTGCTCGGCTCGGCCGACAGTGAAACCGCTCGCAAGTACGGCCCCGCGCTCTACGACGCGAAGTCGCTCTCCTGGGAGGAGGCCGAGAAGCTGCGCGCCAACCCGGCCACCCGGGAGGCGACGATCAAGGCCAAGCAGCAGCAGTGGGCGCGGGTGGCTCAACAGATCCAGACCGAGGACCCGGAGGCGTACGAGTACCTCCAGGGTGTGCGGGACATGGACCGGGTCGGCGCCGGATTCATCGCGGTGCTGGCGTCGGTGCTGTTCGCCATGTTCGATCTGACCGCGTCGCTGCTGGTCCTGCTGGGCTTCCTGATCTTCCGGTGGGCGGTGATCGCGGCACCCATCCTCGGCACCGTCGGTCTGCTCCGACCGGCGAGCGCCGGGTTGCGCCGGCTCGCGAACGCCGTCGTCGCCGCGGTCTTCAACATCGCCATCTTCGGCACCGGGGCGGCGATCTACCTGTTCGCGGTCGACCTGATCATGAGCACACCCACCCTGCCCGGTTGGCTCCAGGTGGTGCTGGTCTGGCTCTGCGGAGTGGTCGGCTGGCTGCTGCTGCGGCCGTACCGGCGGATCACCCAGCTCGGCGGCAAGGACAGCAGCGAGGCGGTCAGTTCGGCCGGTTCCTGGCACCGCCGCTTCTTCCGGGACATGCGGACGGCAGCGCGGCTGGACGTGGCGGAACCCGGCGGCACGGCGGAACCGGTGGGCGGCCGCCGCCGCGCACCGGTGGCGGAGCAGACCACGCTGCGCCCGGAGGCGCGGCGCGAAGACCCGGTCCTGGCACCGACCGCTCCGGTTGAGGGTCGGCGTTCCGGCGCCGGGCGTCCGGACGGTCAGGAACGCGCGAATGACGCGCCGAAGGAGGAGACCGGCGGCCAGAGCCGGCCGGTCCCGCCCAAACCCCGTCGCCGACAGCCAGCGAGCTGGACCGAGCCGGACCTGCCGGCCGAGAACCCGTCGTTCGTGGTCTACCGACCCGGCTCCGCCGAGCGTGCGCCGGACCGCACCGGACCGCGGGTGCGCACCGAGGCACGGTGACGGCGATGCGACGGGCTCTGGAGTTCCTGTTCACACGGGTCTTGCGGTCCCGAATGGGAGTGGCGCTGGTGATCGCGGTGGTCGTCTTCGGCGTGCTCGGGGCGGCCCGGCTGGTCTCCGGTCCGGGCGATCCGGCGGACGGGTTGAGCAGCCGTCCGGATCGGCCGATCACCACCGTGGATCCGACGGCCGGCGACGATGGCGTTAACGCCACCGAAGCTCCGCCGTCGCCGGTGACCCGACCGGGCGACCGCACGCCCGAACAGACCGCGGACCGGTTCACCGTGGCCTGGCTCGGTCGCCCTGGGATGACCGCCGAACAGTGGCAGGCCGGTCTGCGACCGTTGTCCACAGCGGCGCTGACCGAGAAGCTGGCCGGTGTCGACCCCGGCGGGGTCCCGGCCGAGGAGGTCGCCGGCCCCCCGTCGGTGCGGGCACGTACCGAGACGTTCGTCGAGGTGCTGCTGCCCCTCGACACCGGCCGGCTCCGGCTGGAGTTGGTCGCAGCGGATGACGGCTGGCTGGTCGACGTGGTGGATTGGGAGCGGCAGTGAACGCCGGCAGCAGAGCATTCCGCCGGCCGCTACGGGTCGGTGTGATCGCCACGATCCTCACCGGGGTGCTGCTCCTGCTCTGCTGCGCCGGGGGGACCGCTGCGTTCTTCCTCAGCGGACTCGGCGGGGAAGCGGAGGACGGGGACACCCTCGCTGGCTGGGGCTGCGGCCCGGTCCGCCCGGTGGACATCGCCGGCGAGCTGCCACGGTTCACCGAGTACGGCGACGCGCAGGTCCGGAACGCCGCCATCATCATCAAGGTCGGTCAGGACCTGGGGGTGCCGTCGCGGGGCTGGGTGATCGCCCTGGCCACCGCGATGCAGGAGTCCGCTCTGCGTAACCTGGCGAACAGCAGCGTGCCCGCGTCACTGGCCCTGCCGCACGAGGGCGTCGGCGCCGACCATGACTCGTTGGGCCTGTTCCAGCAGCGACCCGGGTGGGGCACCGTCACGGAGCGGATGACTCCCGCGTACACGGCCCGCAAGTTCTACGAGAAGCTGGTCAAGGTGCGGAGCTGGCAGCGCCGGCCGCTGACGGTGGTGGCGCAACAGGTCCAGATCAGCGCCTATCCGGACG
This sequence comes from Micromonospora sp. CV4, assembly GCF_003667455.1. Lineage (NCBI taxonomy): Bacteria > Bacillati > Actinomycetota > Actinomycetes > Micromonosporales > Micromonosporaceae > Micromonospora > Micromonospora sp. CV4. The sequence goes on from NZ_RCVI01000286.1 coordinate 5,812, forward strand.
CCTACGCCAAGCACGAGGAACCGGCCAGTCGGATCGTCGACGCGCTGGCCGGTGGCGCGGCGCGCACGATCGAGATCAACGGCAAGGCGGTGTGCAACGCGGCCGAACGCGGTCAGATCGCCGCCTCCGGCTGGACCGCTCCGATTCCGGGCGACGTCGGCTCCGGCTTCCGGACCAGCAGCCGCCCGAGCCACAACGGGGTCGACATCGGGGCGGCCAAGGGCACCGATATCCGTGCCGCCGCCGCCGGCCGGGTGCTGGTCGCCCGCTGCGACCCGGACGACCGCGGACGCAAGGACTGCGACGTGGACGGGCACCCCGGCAAGGGTGGCTGCGGCTGGTTCGTCGATCTGTTGCACGCAGGCGGTTACATCACCCGGTACTGCCACATGGTGGTCCGTCCACGGGTGTCACCGGACCAGATCGTGCCGGCCGGCGAGGTGATCGGCCAGGTCGGCAGCAGCGGCAACTCGTCCGGCCCGCACCTCCACTTCGAGGTGCACCTGCGCAACGACCGCTCCAGCCGTGGCGCGATCGACCCGGTGCCGTTCATGCGCGAGCGGGGCGCCCCGCTGCGCAGCGTGGAGTGAGGTCACCACGGGCATGACCGGACCACTGCCAGACCCGTTCGCTGACCAGCCCGACTGGGCGCCCCGGCCACCCCGGCCACTGGCGATCGTGCCGGCCACCGAACGGGTGGAGCTGCGCGGGCGACGGGTGCTGGTCGGGCTGCCGGGGCTGGGCTGGCGGGGCGACCTGCGCGCGGACGACCGGGTGGTCCAGGGCGCCCGAACCTATGTGCCCGTGATCCCCGAGCACGAGTGGTACCGAGCCGAGGCCGACCAGGTCGAGGTCTTCGCGCCGCTGGTGCCGGTCGATCGGGTCTGGGTGGAGACGGTCGGCAACCGGCCGGGGACGGATGACACCCGGGGCAGCGGCATCCGGCTGGTCTCGCTGGACGGCCCGGCCCACCGGTCCCCCACGCCGGTCTTCGAGGCGGATGCCGTCACCGGGCGCCGTGTGGTGCATATCGAAGGCGGCCAGGAGCACCGTGACCTGCGGGCGGTGACCGAGACCTACTCGGGCGCCGAGGGGGACATCTGCGTCCGGGTCACGCCTGAGGAGGAGTGGTACCGCTGGGCCTGGCGCGGCCAGTCACCCACCACTCTGGAGGTGCCGGTCCATCTGCTGTGGATCGAGTGATGATCAGCCCGCTCGTGTGCCGCCGCAGACCCGCCAACCGCCATCGTCCTCGACGACCTTGAACATCCAGTCCTCTCGTCGACTGCTCCTAGGGACACCATCGGCAGACCCAGCGATGGTCAGCGTCGTGCCGACGGATTCACCGTCACCAGACGGAGTCCTGGTTAGCGGACCCCAGGTGACTCGCACGGTGACGTTGAAGTTGGACTCACGCTGCTCCACCTCGAGACGGAGGTCACGCACTGCCTGGAGGTCCGCACCGCTCTTGCAGGTGAAGAGGTCTGTCCTCGCATCGTTGCGATCCACGAGGAACGTGCGCAGGTAGTTGTCCACCACCACGTCGGGGGCACTGCGGTCCGGGCTGGAGGCGCGGTCGTACAGCACATACGCGGTGACCGCCGCGCCCAGGAAGAGCAGGGCGAGCACCCCGGCGACCACGGTGAGCACAGTGCGTACCCGGCGGCGTGGCGGCTGCGGCGCCGGCGTGGCGGAGGCCGGCGGCAGCTGCTCGGACGGCGTCCGCTGGGCCGGTACGCGGGAGACCTGGGAACCGGCGGGGGGCTGCACTGATTCCACCCCCTGAAGTTAACGGCTGGACGCCCCGGAGCCAATGCCTCAAGTCCAGCGGATCGTGACGGACCCCTCCCCACCGGTGACATCCCCGACAACACCGGCGCACCGCCGTGGCACCTCCCGGAGGAGCGGCCCCGGCTGGGATACCGTCTCTGCTCAGGGAGGGGTTGCCAACCTCGGACAGGGGGTGGACGCGGTGGCCGGTCCGAAGGCACGCACGAACCGCGCCGCAGCCCTGCACCGTCGGGCGGCGGCCGTCGCCACCGCCGCGGCCGGCATCCTCGACGAGATCCGACCGGCTCCCGCCGATCAGCGCCGCCAGTACGAGGTGGCCGACCGGCTGCGGGCGGTCGCCGCGCGGCTGGCTCCGGGATGGTCGGGGGCGGCCCTGGACTCGCTGACCGTGGATTCGCCGGCTGGCGACGGTCCGCCGGCCTTCGTGCGGGTCGGCACCGCGGCGCCCCTGGACGATGCCCGCTTTCCTGCGCTGGTGCCGCTGGTCGGCGCCGGGCACCTGAGTGTGGACGCCGACGCCCGGGAACCGCGGGTGGCCGGGTTGCTTCGGGCTGTGCTGCTGCGGTCGCTGGGGGCGGCACCGGCGGGTGCCCTGCTGGTGCGCGCGGTGGACGCCACGGCGGGTGTGCTCGCCCCGTTCGGGGCGCTGGCGGACGCCGGCCTGTTGCCGCCACCGGCGGTGGACGTGGCGGGTCTGCGCGCGGTGCTGACCGAGGCGGAGCAGTGGGTCACGCCGGGGGCGAGCGGTCGACGCCGGCACGACCGGACGTTGTTGCTGGTGGTCGCCGCGCTGCCGGAGCTGACCGGCCCTACCGACCTGGCCCGGATCAAGGCGTTGGCCGAGCAGGGGCCGGCGGCCGGGCTGCACCTGGTGGTGGCCGGCTGGCCGCCCGCCGGCCCGTACGCGGCCCGGGGGCCACTGCCGCGCGCCACGCCGCTGGTGCTGCGCAACGCGTACGCGCTGCTCGGGGACCCACCGGGGGCGTCCTTTGCGAGCCCGGGCGCCGATCCGCCGGGCGGATTGAACTCGCCGGTGTTCGTCGAGTCGGATCCGCCGGCCGATCTGGTCGACGCGGTCTGTCGGCGGCTCGCCGCGCAGGTGGAGGCGGGCTCCCGGCTGGCCCTGGCGGATCTGCTGCCGGCGACGGGTGAGCGACTGTGGGAGTCGGATCCGGCCGACGGGTTGACCACCACGGTCGGTGACGCCGGGGGGCGTCCGGTGCCGCTGGGCTTCACCGAGCTGACCCCGCACTGGCTGGTCAGCGGCCGTTCCGGTGCGGGTCGTGCGGCGTTCCTGACCACGGCGCTGCTCGGGCTCGCCGCCCGGTACGGCCCGGACGACCTGGCGCTCTACCTGGTGGATCTGGGCGACGGTGAGTCCTTCGTGGAGTTCCTCCAGACCGAGCGGGACCGGTCCTGGATTCCGCAGGTGCGGGCGGCCGCGATGGCCGCTGATCGGGAGTACGTCCGGGACCTGCTCGATCAGTTGACGGTCGAGGTGCAGCGTCGGACCGAGGCGGGCGGGCGCGCCGGTGGGCAACGCTTCGCGGAGCTGCGCCAGCACCGGCCGCTGCCCCGGATCGTGTGTGTGCTGGACAATCTACCGCTGATCTTCGCGGAGCGGGACCGGCTGGCCTCGGAGGTGGCCGCCCAGCTGGACGGGCTGGCCCGCGCCGGCCGGGCGTACGGCGTGCACCTGGTGCTGGCCGGCGCGGGTGAGCTGGGGCTCAGTGGCCGGGCGGACGCCGGGCACCGGGATCCGGTGCTCGGCCAGTTCCCGGTGCGGGTGGCGCTGCCGGGCGGCGGCCCGGTGCTGGAACCGACCAACGACTCGGCCGCCGGCCTGCCGGTGGGCAGCGCGGTGGTGAACACCGCTGGCGGGCTCGGCGGCCCGCGGGGCGCGATCCGCGGTCACGAACGGTTGATCCGCCACCCCGATCCGCAGGACCACCCGGAGGTGGTGGATCGGCTGCGGCACGAGTTGTGGACGGCACGGCCGGCCGGGTCGGTGCCGCCGGTGGTGTTCGCCGGGTACGCCCGTCCGTCGTTGGGCAACGACCCGCGACACCGGGCGGCGTTGGCCGGCCAGGCGCACGGCCCGGCGGCTCTGCTCGGCCGGGCGGTGGACGTGGCTCGCTCGACGGTCGCCGTACCGCTGGGGCCGGCGGCGGGACGCAACCTCGCGGTGCTGGGATCGGGTCCGGCGGCGGGCGGGCTGCTGGCGACGGCGGCGCGGAGCACGGCGGACCACCACTCGCCGGGCACCGCCCGGTTCCTGGTGGCGGCGCCCGACCCGGGTTCCCGGCCGCTTGCCGAGGCGTTGACGGCCGAGCTGGCCGTCCGCCATCCGGCCACCATGGTGGACCTGCCGACGCTGCTCGCGGACGCGGACGATGAGTTGCCGACCTACCTCGTCGTTTTCGGCCTGGACCGGCCGGGGCCCCGCGAGCTGCCGGTGGACCGGCTGCGCGCGCTGCTGCGGGACGGGCCGCCGTCGGGTCGGCATCTGCTGGGCTGGTGGCGCGCGGTGCCACCGTTCGCCGCGTTGCTGGAGCCGGACGGCGAGGTGGACAAGCTCGCGGCCGTGGCCGTGCTGGACGTGCCGGCGGCGCAGCTCGCCGCGGTCTTCGGCCGGCCGGTGGAGTGGCGGGCCCGTCCAGACCGGGCGGTGCTCTGGGACGGGCCGGACGAGCGGGGCACGGTGCTGGTGCCGTTCGCCGATGAGGCCAGGTGATCCGGTGGTGCGCGCGGGGGGTGTCGGGGTGGGTCCGAACGCGACGGTGACCGGGCCGGGACGGCAGCGGGCCGGCGACCCGGACGGGGACGTCGCGCCAGCGGGCGCGGAGCCCACCACGGCCTGGTCGGAGTATCTCGCCGCGGCCCGCCAGTTGGACGGGGTACGCCGCAGCGCGGCAGCCGCCGCCGGTGAGCAGGCCCGTTCGGCCGAGGCCGCCCGGGAGGAGCTGACGGTGGTCCGCACCGGGCTGGCGAGCCAGCAGGAGCGGCTGCGTGAGCTGGGCGTACCGGCGATTTCGCTGGTGCCGTCTCCGCCGGAGCTGACCGAGGCGGCCCGGTCGATGGCCGGCGGCCCGGCGGCCGTGCTGGCGGCGCTGCGGGCCGCGCGGGGG
>NZ_RCVI01000255.1:0-10719 GCF_003667455.1 Micromonospora sp. CV4
GGGTGAAGGTGCGGTGGGGTGGGCGGCGGGGTCAGGCCATCGACTCGGTATCGGCGATGTCGTTGTGTCCCGGGCGCACAATGCCCCGATGTCGGCGAGCTGGAGTCGATCACCTCTCAGTGGCCGAGCCGAGCCGACAGTGCCCGTGAGACACGCGCAAACGGGCTGGCCGGGTCCTGCAGTGGTGGGCACGAACGGCGACGCGAGGCCCACTAGGTTGAGGCCGATGACTCAGAGGCATAAATATGACTCTGAGGTATCGGGCTCTCAGGTGCGGACGCCGCCCGTGGCCGCGCACCGCGGGCTTCCGCCAGGGCGGCGGCCGGCGGGCACGCCCGATCAAGGTGAGGTGATCTGACCGGTTTCGGGGGGCCTCAGGGGTTGTCGGTGCTGGGCACGGGCGCGTTGTCGGGGCCGGGCTGGGCCGGGATCTGCGGGCGGACGGGCTGGGCGGACCCGGCACCCTCGACCGGCCAGGGGACTTCGGGCGCGCGGTGGAAGGTGATTCCGGCGGCGGTCCAGCGCCGGCCGTGCCCGGCCAACCGGTCGCGGAACCCGGCCCAGTCGTGCGTCGCCCGGGGAGACCAACCCAGCTCGGCGATGGCGGGCAGCCTGGGCAGCAGCATGAACTCGATCTCGGCCAGCGAGGTGACCGATTCGGTCCAGAGCGGCGCCTCGACACCGAGCACCGCATCGTCGGCCACGCCCGTCACGTGTGACCCGGGATCCCAGTCGTACGCCCGGCGCACGTCGATGAGGCCGGCCCAGTCCTGCCCGACCGGGGTGTCCGGGGCGTACTTCATGTCCAGGTAGGCGTGGTTGCCGGGGGAGAGGATCAGCCGGGCGCCCCGGCGTACCGCCTCGAGGGTGGCCGGGTCGTCGCCGTTCGTGCCCCACCACTGCAGGACCCGTCCGTCGACGTGCGCGGCCGGCGCGAGCTGGTGCCAACCGACGACGGTCTTGCCCGTGTCGGCGACGATTCGCTGCGTCCGCTCGACGAAACCGGTGTAGACCTCGCCCTTGACCTTGAAAGCCTCGTCTCCGCCGATGTGCAGCCAGGGCCCGGGGGTGAGCGCGGCCACCTCGCCCAGCACGTCGGTGATGAAGTCGTACGTCCGCTCGTCGGCCGGGTCGACGTAGCTGAAGCCGACCTCGGTGCCGGTGTACGGCGGCGGTGCGACCTTGTCCGGCGCCAGCTCGGGGTACGCGACCAACGCCGAGTTGGTGTGCCCGGGGAGGTCGATCTCCGGGACGACGGTGACGTGGCGGGCGGCTGCGTAGGAGACGATCCGCCGGTAGTCGGCCTTCGTGTAGTGCCCACCCGGGCCGCCGCCGACCTCGGTCGCCCCGCCGACGGTGCTCAGCCTCGGCCAGGAGTCGACGGCGATCCGCCAGCCCTGGTCGTCGGTGAGGTGCAGGTGCAGGTGGTTGAGCTTGTAGCGGGCCAGGTGGTCGACGACGCGCAGCACGTCCTCGACGGGGAAGAAGTGGCGTGCCACGTCGAGCATCGCGCCCCGGTACGGGAACCGGGGTGCGTCGGTGATGGTCCCGCCGGGCAGCATCCACCGTTCGGTGACCGGGACCGCGCTCTCGATCGTCGGTGGCAGCAGCTGGCGCAGGGTCTGCACGCCGTGGAAGAGGCCGGTGGCGGTGGCCGCGGTGATGGTGACTCCGGCGCGGGTCACCGCGAGCTGGTAACCCTCGGCGCCCAGGCCGTCATCGTCGTTGAGGCTGGCGTCGTCTTTCAGGCTGTCGTCGCCGGTCAGCACGAGCGCGATGCCGCCGGTCGCTGCCGGTCGGGTGGTGTCGGTGACCGGCAGCGGGTAACCGGTGGCCGGTCGGAGCAGCTCGGCGAGGTACGCGGCGACCGTCAGCGCGGCGGGGTCGGCGCTGGTCACGATGACGGCGTCGGGTGACAGCAGCCAGTCCTCGGCCGGGTCCGGCTCGACGCGCTGCGGGGCGGGCACGACGTCGGGCAGTTGGACCGGGGCCGGCGGGGCGAGCAGCTCGCCGGCGGCCTTGTCGGCCGACCGGGCCAGGGTGGCGGCGTCTGGTTCGTGAACCGACAACGGCACGGAACCGGTGGCACCGGGCCCGCCGGGCACGGCGGTGGGTCCGGGGGAGGGGATGGTCGACACGGCGGCGGCTCCGGGGGGTGTATTCGCGTCGGTTATGGCAAAAGTGAGGTTCACCGGCTGGCGTTGCCGTCAAGGGTACGGCGACAGGCCGGGATGCGTGATCGTGCGCGTGGAAGCGTTCCCAAAAACCGGTACGAACGCGGATAGTCGTGATAGCTGTGCCGATTGTCACCGAACGGTCCCAGGCCACTCGATGTTCGCTTAACCTTCGCCCACCGATCGGCGTCGACCCCGGGATTACCGGTGGTCAGTCCCGGGGTATGAGGAAACTGAACCTTCGTTAAGTGTCAATCCGGCGCGCGTGGGAGGCTCTGGTGGCAGCGCAAGAGACCGTCGATCACAAGTACGTCTACGACTTCACCGAGGGCAACAAGGACCTCAAGGACCTGCTCGGCGGCAAGGGCGCCAACCTCGCCGAGATGACCAACCTCGGTCTGCCCGTTCCGCCCGGCTTCACCATCACCACCGAGGCCTGCCAGGCGTACCTCGCGACGGGCCGGGAGCCGGACGGGCTCGCCGGCCAGATCGAGGCGCACCTGGAATCGCTGGAGCGCGCGATGGGCAAGCGCCTCGGTGACCCGCAGGACCCGCTGCTGGTCTCCGTCCGCTCCGGCGCCAAGTTCTCCATGCCCGGCATGATGGAGACCGTCCTCAACGTCGGCCTCAACGACCAGAGCGTGGTTGGCCTCTCCGCCCAGGCGGGCGGCAACGACCGGTTCGCGTGGGACTCCTACCGGCGACTCATCCAGATGTTCGGCAAGACCGTCTGCGAGGTTCCGGGCGAGGAGTTCGAGCACGCCCTCGACGACGTCAAGCGCGCCAAGGGCACCCACAACGACCTGGATCTGGACGCCGACGACCTGCGGGGGCTGGTCGACGCGTACAAGAAGATCTTCCTCAAGCACACCGGTCGGGAGTTCCCGCAGCAGCCGCGCGAACAGCTCGACCTGGCCATCCGGGCGGTCTTCGAGTCGTGGAACGCCGAGCGCGCGGTGCTCTACCGCCGCCAGGAGCGCATCCCGGCCGACCTCGGCACCGCGGTCAACGTGGTGACCATGGTCTTCGGCAACCTCGGCCCCGACTCCGGCACCGGCGTCGCGTTCACCCGCGACCCGGCCAGCGGCGCCCAGGGCATCTACGGCGACTACCTGGCCAACGCGCAGGGCGAGGACGTGGTCGCCGGCATCCGCAACACGGTGCCGTTGCAGGAGCTGGAGCAGCTGGACAAGACGTCCTACGACCAGCTGCTCTCCTTCATGGCCCGGCTGGAGGAGCACTACCGGGACCTCTGCGACATCGAGTTCACCATCGAGCGCGGCAAGCTGTGGATGTTGCAGACCCGGGTCGGCAAGCGCACCGCCGCCGCCGCGTTCGTCATCGCCGGGCAGCTCGTCGACGAGGGCCTGATCGACCTGGACGAGGCGCTGCATCGGGTCAACGGCGCCCAGTTGGCCCAGCTGATGTTCCCGCGCTTCCAGCTCGACCACGAGTTCCAGCCGGTCGCCAAGGGCATCGGCGCCTCGCCGGGCGCGGCGTCGGGCAAGGTGGTCTTCACCTCCGCCCGGGCTGTCGAGCTGGCGGCCGAGGGCGAGTCGGTGATCCTGGTCCGCCGGGAGACCAACCCGGACGACCTGAACGGCATGATCGCCGCCAAGGGCATTCTCACCTCCCGCGGTGGCAAGACCAGCCACGCCGCCGTGGTGGCCCGGGGGATGGGCAAGACCTGCGTCTCCGGCGCGGACGAGATCGACGTGAACGTGCCGGCGAAGCGGTTCACGGTGGCCGGGCAGACCGTGAGCGAGGGCGACGTCGTCTCCATCGACGGCACCACCGGCAAGGTCTACCTGGGCGAGGTGCCGGTCATGCCGTCGGAGGTGGTGCAGTACTTCGAGGGCAGTCTCGACCCGGAGCACATCGACAACGCGCTGGTCCGGGCCGTACACCGGATCATGACGCACGCCGACGGCCGGCGGCGGCTCGCGGTCCGCACGAACGCCGACACCGGCGCGGACGCCGCCCGGGCCCGGCGCTTCGGCGCCGAGGGCATCGGTCTGTGCCGCACCGAACACATGTTCCTCGGTGACCGGCGGGAGTTGGTCGAGCGGCTGATCCTGGCGCGGGCCGAGGGCGAGCGGGAGGCGGCGCTGGCGGCGCTGCTGCCCTTGCAGCGGGCCGACTTCGAGGAGATCTTCCGCGAGATGGACGGCCTGCCGGTGACCGTCCGGCTGATCGACCCGCCGCTGCACGAGTTCCTGCCGCCGCTGGAGCAGCTCGCGGTCAACGTCGCGGTCGCCCAGGAGCGCGGCGAGGACGTGGCCAAGGAGGAGGCGCTGCTCGCGGCCGTCCGGCGGATGCACGAGGAGAACCCGATGCTCGGGCTGCGGGGCGTCCGTCTCGGCCTGGTCATCCCCGGCCTGTTCGCGATGCAGGTCCGGGCCATCGCCGAGGCGGCCGTCGCCTGCGCCCGCGGCGGCGGGGTGGCCAAGCCGGAGATCATGGTGCCGCTGGTCGGCGCCGTGCAGGAGCTGGAGACGGTGCGCGCCGAGGCCGAGAAGATCATCGCCGAGGTGGTCGGGGACAGCGGGGTCGAGGTGCTGATCGGCACCATGATCGAGGTGCCCCGGGCGGCGCTGACCGCCGGGCAGATCGCCGAGGCGGCCGAGTTCTTCTCCTTCGGCACCAACGACCTCACCCAGATGGGTTGGGGCTTCTCCCGGGACGACGTCGAGGGCGCGTTCTTCTGGCGCTACCTGGAGCTGGGTATCTTCGGCATCTCGCCGTTCGAGTCGATCGACCGCGACGGCGTCGGCCGGCTGGTGCGGATCGCCGCCGACGAGGGCCGGGCCGCCCGGCCCGGTCTGAAGCTCGGTGTCTGCGGTGAGCACGGCGGCGACCCCGACTCGGTGCACTTCTTCCACGAGGTCGGCCTGGACTACGTCTCCTGCTCGCCGTTCCGGGTGCCCGTGGCCCGGCTGGAGGCCGGCCGGGCGGTCGTGGAGACCGGCGGATCGGACAGTCGCTGACGCGTACGCCGGCGGCGGGCTCCTTCGCCGCCGGCGCCGACCGAGGCTCAGATGCCATCGGTCGGTCACGTTCCGCGCTGGAAACGCCACGGACGGCCGCCTCGCCCCGTGAGCCCGTAACCGTCGGCGATCGGCTGGCAACTGCCGGCCAATCGGCGGTTGTGGACCCGTTGACGAGGCGTCGCGGGCAGGCCGGGCGGGCCTACCCGGCGTAATCTTGGCTCGCTCGTACACCGCCGATTGCGCGCGCCGTCGAAGGGGAAGGGTGACTGCATGAGCAGCGTCTGGGAGAGCCTGACCGTCGACGCCCGCGATCCGGGCCGGCTGGCCCGGTGGTGGGCCGAGGCGCTCGGCTACCAGGTCATCGCCGAAAAGCCGGACGAGGTGGAGATCCGCCAGTCCGCCGACCGGCTGCCCGGCCTGGTCTTCGTACCGGTGGCCGACGGCAAGGAGCGCAAGAACCGGCTGCACCTCGACCTGCGCCCCGCCGACCGGGAGGCCGAGGTCGAGCGGCTGGTCGACATGGGCGCCCGGCACGTCGACATCGGCCAGGGCGACGAGGTGGAGTGGACGGTGCTGGCCGACCCGGAGGGCAACGAGTTCTGCGTCCTTCGTGAGCGGGTGGAGTGAGCCGGGCATGCGGGCCCGCGGTCGCGACCAGAGGTGGCGCGACGACGGGGCGGGGCCGGTGACCGGTTGACCGGATCGCCGTCCGCCGCGGCGGAGGCCCGGCTGGTCGAGGAGGCCCCCAAGGACACCGGCCACCGTCGGTCACCGTACGAGCGCGACCGCGCCCGGGTGCTGCACTCCGCGGCGTTCCGCCGGCTGGCCACCAAGACGCAGGTGCACACCGCCGGCACCGACGACTTCCTGCGTACCCGGCTGACCCACTCGCTGGAGGTCGCGCAGATCGCCCGGGAGATGGGCGCCCGGCTGGGCTGTGATCCCGACGTGGTGGACGTCGCCGGGCTCGCCCACGACCTCGGGCACCCGCCGTTCGGGCACAACGGCGAAGCGGCGCTGGACCTGCTCGCCACACCCTGCGGCGGTTTCGAGGGCAACGCGCAGACGCTGCGGGTGCTGACCCGGCTGGAGGCGAAGGTGCTCGCCCCGGACGGCTCGTCCGCCGGGCTGAACCTGACCCGCGCCTCGCTCGACGCCATCGGCAAGTACCCCTGGCCGCGCCGGCCGGGGCAGCGCAAGTTCGGGGTGTACGCCGACGACGTGCCGGTCTTCGACTGGATCCGGGTCGGCGCGCCCGGTGACCGGCGCTGCCTGGAGGCCCAGGTGATGGACTGGGCCGACGACGTCGCGTACTCGGTGCACGACGTGGAGGACGGCATCCACGGCGGGTACGTGACGCTGCGCCCGCTGCTCGCCGACGCCGACGAGCGGGCCGCGCTCTGCGCCGACGTGGCCGCCACCTACTCCGGGGAGTCCCCGGAGGATCTGGCCGACCTCCTGGTCGAGCTGCTGGCGGACCCGCTGCTGGCCCCGCTCGCCGGGTACGACGGCAGCCACCGGGCCCAGGTCGCGTTGAAGGCCACCACCAGTGGGCTGACCGGCCGGTTCGTCTCCGCGGCGGTCGCCGCCACCGAGGAGCGTTTCGGCCCCGGCCCGCACCGCCGCTACGCGGCCGACCTGGTGGTGCCGCGTCTGGTCCGGGCCCACTGCGCCCTGCTCAAGGGCATCGCGCTGCGCTACGTGATGCGCCGTTCCGGGTTCCGGGGTCGCTACGAGCGGCAGCGCACGATGTTGGCCGAGCTGGTGGCCGCGCTGGTCCGGCGGGCGCCGGACGGGCTCGATCCGGTCTTCGCGCCGCTGTGGCGGGCCGCGCCCGACGACGCCGCCCGACTGCGGGTGGTGATCGACCAGGTCGCCTCGCTCACCGACCCGGCGGCCGTGACCTGGCACACCCGTCTGGTCGATGGCAGCGCACCGCCGGTCGGGGCCGGCAAAGATTAGGCTAGCCTAAGTGACATGACGGAACGCCCCAGGAACGTCACCTCGGTCCGGGTGCTGCGCACCGAGCGGCCCACCCCGCACCTCATCCGGCTCATCCTCGGCGGGGACGCGCTGGCCGACCTGCCGGTGGGCGAGTTCACCGACCACTACATCAAGGTGGTCTTCCCGCAGCCGGGCGTCGCGTACCCGGAGCCGCTGGACCTCGCCGCGATCCGCCGGGACCTGCCCCGCGAGCAGTGGCCCCGGCTGCGTGCGTACACCGTGCGGCGCTGGGACCCCCTCGCCGAGGAGCTGACCGTCGACGTGGTGCACCACGGCGACGAGGGGCTGGCCGGGCCGTGGGCCGCCGCCCTGCGCCCGGGCGATCCGGTGCACTTCGTCGGCCCCGGCGGGGCGTACGCCCCGGACCCGGACGCGGACTGGCACCTGCTGGTCGGCGACGAGAGCGCGCTGCCGGCGATCGGCGCCGCCCTGGAACGGCTGCCGCTGGGCGCCCCGGCCCATGTCTTCCTGGAGATCGCCGACCCGGCGGAGGAGCAGAAACTGCTCAGCCCGGGCGCCGTCCAGCTCACCTGGCTGCACCGCGGCGACCGCCCGGTCGGTCAGGCGCTGGTCGCGGCGGTACGGGAGCTGGAGTTCCCGCCCGGTCAGGTGCACGCCTTCGTCCACGGCGAGGCGATCTTCGTCCGGGAGCTGCGCCGGCTGCTGCGCGGGGAGCGCGGCGTGCCCGCCGATCGGCTCTCCATTTCCGGCTACTGGCGGCGCGGCATGGACGACGAGGGCTGGCGCTCGACCAAGGCCGACTGGAATCGCCAGGTGGCGGCCGAGGAGGAGACCACGGCCGAGCCGGCCACGGCGGCCTGAGGACGGCTCATCCCTCGGGTGTCTGGTTGGCCTCACCGGCCCGAGCGAGTCGCCGGCTGAGCAGGACGGCGTACCCGACGATCGCCGCGGCCAGCAGCGACAGCATCACCTTCGGCTGGTGCACCGTCCCGGTGATCACACAGACCGAGATCACCCCGTAGGCGGCGATCGCCAACCGGGCGGCGCTCGGCCGGGTCCACAGCCAGTACAGGGCCAGGCCACATGCCGTCCACACCACCATCGAGGCGCCCAGCAGGAGCCGCAGCTCCAGCGGCAGCCGGGTCACGTCGTCGTCGACCAGCCGGACCACCTGCCCGAGCGCCCAGCCGAGCAGCAGCAGCGAGCCGCCGAGCGGAATGTGCAGGTAGCTGTACGCCTGCCCGCCGCGTAGCCGACTCTGGGTCAGGCGGGTGGTGACGAAGGTGGTGTAGACCCACCACACGGCCGCCGGGATCAGGAAGGCCAACGCCGCGGTGAGGATCATGTGTGGCGGGGGGTGGTCCGGCACCGCGAAGAGGAGGCTGGCCAGCGCGCTGCCCAGGACGATGATGGTGAACTGCCCGATCCGTTCCGGCAGATGCCGGTTGTCCACCGGCCAGCGGTTGAGCCAGCGCGCCCCCACCCACGGCGTGGCCAGTTCGATGACCATCGCGACGATCCACAGGACCGGGCGCAGCTCGGTGGGCGCCGGCAGCGACAGCAGCCAGATCAGCCAGCCCGACCCGAAGCCGATCAGGTAGACCGTCGTCACCACGCGGGCCATCGGGCTGGTCGGGCGGGCACGCAGGTACAACAGGAGCAGTACGCCCCGCACGATCAGGTACCCGATCGGCAGGAGCGGGCTCTCCGGAACCTCGTCGACACCGAGCGTCATCGCGCCCGCACCGACCAGGGCGACCAGCACCAGCAGTCGGTGCAGCGCGTCATCCGGATCGAACCGGGTGTCGTAGTAGACCTGTCCCAGCCAGGCCCACTGGATCACCACGAACAGCCCGATCACGGCCAGCACGGCCCTCGGCGAGGGACTGGGTTCGCCGCCCAGCCGGGCCACGACCGCCGCCAGCGCGTACACGAAGATGACGTCCAGGAACAGTTCCAGCCAGGTGGCGTGCCGGTGCCCGGCCTCGTCCGCCAGCGGCGCCGCCCCGCGTACGCCCAGCCGACCGGCCAACCATCCCGGCAGGCGGGCGCCGGCGGTGCGTACCCTGCGCATCTGGTCATGGTCCCCGCGCGGGCCCGGCTCCCGGGCCGGAACCGCGGAGCCGGCAGCGGCCGTCGCCACACCCGGCGTCCCCCGGCGGGCACGTCGTCGGTCCGGCAGGGCAGGATGTACGGCGAGGGGGTGGCGCATGGCTGGGCGGATCCGGGACGAGGACATCGCACTGGTCCGGGAACGCACCTCGATCGGGGATGTGATCTCCGAGACCGTCACCCTGAAGTCCGCCGGCGGCGGCAACCTCAAGGGCCTGTGCCCGTTCCACGACGAGAAGAGCCCCTCGTTCAACGTCTCCCCGGCCCGCAACGTCTGGTACTGCTTCGGCTGCGGGGCCGGCGGCGACGCGATCAAGTTCCTGATGGACGCCGAGCACCTCAGCTTCGTCGAGTCCGTCGAACGGCTGGCGGGCCGCGCCGGCATCCAGCTGCGGTACGTGGAGGACGACAAGGGCACCCCGCGCCCGCGTCCGCAGCAGGGCCAGCGCCAGCGCCTGGTGGCCGCGCACGCCGCCGCCGTCGAGTTCTACCGGGCGCAGCTGAGCACCGCGGGCGCCCGGCCGGCGCGGGAGTTCCTGGCTCAGCGTGGCTTCGACCGGGCCGCCGCCGAACGCTACGGCTGCGGCTTCGCGCCGGAGGGTTGGGACCTGCTCACCAAGCACCTTCGCCAGCAGGGCTTCAGCCACCAGGAGCTGGTCACCGCGGGGTTGTCCCGCGAGTCCCGGTCCGGCACGCTGATCGACCGGTTCCGCCGCCGGCTGCTCTGGCCGATCCGCGACCTCGCCGGTGACGTGATCGGCTTCGGCGCCCGCAAGCTCTTCGACGACGACGACGGGCCGAAATACCTGAACACCCCCGAGACGCCGATCTACAAGAAGTCGCACGTGCTCTACGGCATCGACCAGGCCAAGCGCGAGATCGCCAAGCAGGGTCGAGCGGTGATCGTCGAGGGCTACACCGACGTGATGGCGTGCCACCTGGCGGGCGTGACGACGGCGGTGGCGACCTGTGGCACCGCGTTCGGCGCGGACCACATCGGGGTGCTGCGCCGGCTGCTGCTGGACACCGACTCGGTGGCCGGGGAGATCATCTTCACCTTCGACGGGGATGCCGCCGGCCAGAAGGCCGCGCTGCGCGCCTTCTCCGACGACCAACGGTTCGTGGGCCGGACGTTCATCGCGGTCAGCCCGGACAACATGGACCCGTGCGAGCTGCGGCTGGCCAAGGGTGACCTGGCCGTGCGCGACCTGGTCGCCCGGCGCGAGCCGCTGGTCGACTTCGCGCTGCGGCACGTGATCAGCCGGTACGACCTGGACACCGTCGACGGCCGGGTCGAGGCGATGCGCCGGGCCGCGCCACTGGTCGCGCAGCTCAAGGACCGGGAGAAGCGCCCGGAGTACGTCCGAAAACTCGCCATGGACCTCGGCATGGAGATCGAGCCGGTGCAGCGGGCGGTGCTCGCCGCCGCCTCCGCCCCGCCGCCCAACGCCCGGGACGCCGCATCCGCGGCCCGGCGC
>NZ_RCVI01000268.1:0-10691 GCF_003667455.1 Micromonospora sp. CV4
CGTCTGCGGCGGGCGGAGGCCCCGGGGCGCCGGCCCGATCGGCGGTGGTCTGGTCGGGCCCGGGCAGCGGGATGGTGGAATCCTGAGCGGCCAGGTCGGTTGACGCGTCGGGACGGTCGGCCGGATCCGCTGCCGGTTCTGTCCGTTCCGGCTCCGGGGGCGGGCCGGCGTGGCCGGTCGCGGCGGCGGTGAGCAGCCGGTGGGCCGCCTCGTGGTCGAGGCGGTCGCGCGGGTCGCGGCGCAGCAGCCCGTCGAGCACCGGCGCGAGCGGCCCGGCGTGCGGTGCCGGGTCCGGTGGCCCGGCCGCGAGCGCGCTCAACGTCGCCATCGCGGTGCTGCGGGCGTACGGGGAGCGTCCCTCCACGACGGTGTGCAGGGTGGCCCCGAGCGACCACAGGTCGGCGGCCACCGTGGACACCCCCTCGGCGGCCCGCTCCGGGGCGACGTACTGCGGGGAGCCGAACACCATGCCGGGGCGGGTCATCGCACCGTCGCCGCCGTCGAACGTGGCCAGCCCGAAGTCGGCGAGCATCACCCGGCCGTCGTGTGCCATGAGCACGTTCTGCGGTTTCACGTCGCGGTGCAGCACTCCGGCCGTGTGCGCCGCCCGCAGCGCGTCGAGCAGGGCCAGGCCGATCCGGGCCGCCTCGGCCGGAGCCAGCGGCCCCCCGGCGTCCAGCACGTCCTGCAGGGTGCGGGACGGGACGTACTCCATCACGATCCACGGGCTGCCCTCGACGGGGACGACGTCGTAGAGCCGGACCACGGCGGGGTGGTTGAGCCGGGCCGCGGCGCGCGCCTCCCGCAGGGTGCGCGAGCGCAGCTCAGCCCGCTCGTGGTCGGCCAGCCAGCTCGGCGGCACGACCTCCTTGACCGCGACCTCTCGGTGCAACATCTCGTCGCGGGCCCGCCACACCCGGCCCATGCCTCCGCGACCCACCAGGTCGAGCAGCCGGTACCGACCGGCGATCAGCACCTGCGCACGCTCCTTCTCCGCCGCTGTCCGGGATACACCCTAACCAGCGGATCGGAAGCCACCTATCGGTCGTCCGCTTCGGCTCAGCAGGCGGCGTGGTCGGCCGCGGCGAGCAGATTGCCCTCCGGAATGGCGATCCGGGTACGTCCGCCCGCCAGTCGGGCGGCGGCCCGGTGGGCCTGAAGTGGGCCGTGCTCGCGTCGGGCGGTGGTGTAGCTGGCAGCGGTGCGGGCGGCGATGCTGGACCAGCCGTACCGTTCGACGACCATGGTGCGTGCCCGGCGGGCCACCCGCCGGGCGAAGACCTCGTCGCCGAGAAGGTGGCCCACCGCGCCGGCGAGGGCGTCCGGGTCGCTGTGCGGGAACGTCACGCCGGTCACGCCGCTCTCGACGATCTCGGCGAGCCCACCGGTGTGGGCCACCGCGAGCGGCGCACCGGCGGCGGCCGCCTCCAGGGCCACCATGCCGAACGGCTCGTAGAGGCTGGGCACCACGGTGGCGTCGGTGGCGCCGAGCACCGCCGGCAGCTGGGTGGCGTCGAGGAAGCCGGTGAAGCGGACGGTCGAGCAGAGCGCCAGCCGGCGGGCCTCCTCCTCCAGTTCGGGGCGGTACGGGCCGTCGCCGGCGATCACCACGCGCAGCCCGGGGTGCTGCTCGCGCAGGCGGGGCACCGCGTGCACCAGGTGCTGCACGCCCTTCTCGTAGACGAGGCGGCCGGCGTACCCGATCAGTGGGCCGTCCGCGGCGAACCGGGCCCGGGCCGAGGCGACCGCGCGCGGCCGGGCCCGCCAGGCCCGGTCGTCGACGCCGTTCGGCACCACGTCGACCTGGCCGGCCGGAAGGTCGAACAACGCGGTCACCTGGTCGCGCATGTACCCCGAGCAGGTGATCACCCGGGCGGACTCGGTGGTGAGCCACTGTTCGACGCCGTGGATGGTGCGGTTCATCTCCTCGGGCAGCCAGCCCTGGTGCCGGCCGGCCTCGGTGGCGTGGATGGTGGTCACCAGGGGGAGGTCCAGGTGTTCGGCGAGGGTGATCGCGGTGTGGGCGACGAGCCAGTCGTGGGCGTGGATGACGTCGTACGTGCCGGCTTCGGTGGCGCGCAGCGCGGTGCGGGTGAGGGTGTGGTTGAAGGCCATGGTCCAGGCCAGTAGGGAGTTCGTGGCCAGGGGGAAGGTGACGGGGTCTTCGGGGGCGCGCAGGATGCGCACGCCGTCGGCGTACTCCTCCAGGGGTGCGCCTTCGGCGTGGCGGGTGACGACGGTGACCTCGTGGCCGGCGGCGGCGAGGGCGACGGAGAGGGCGTGGACGTGTCGGCCGAGCCCGCCGACGAGCACCGGCGGATATTCCCAGGAGAGCATGAGCACCCGCAGGTGCCGGCTGGGGTGGATGTCGATCACGTGGGCGTCGGGTGACATGCGGCCCCCTTTGAATTGTCCCCGGGCGCGCGCCGACCGCACCGGAGCCGGTGCCCGCCGTCGCGTCTGGATCTCGGACCAATCCTGCCGGGGTCGAGATAACCAGCGGAGACGCCGCCGTTGCGGTCGTGTAAAGCGCTACTGGCCCTTTCGGCGCACCCGCAGCAGCTCGGCCACCGACCACGCCTGGAACGGGCAGCCGGTCGCGGCGTGCGGCGCGAGGCCGTCGGCCGTCTCGCTCACTGAGCCTAGCCCGAACTCGGTCAGATGTGTCTCAATACCGACTAAAACGTCATCGACCGACATCTTGCCGCGGCGGCAGGCGTCCACGTACGGGCCGAGCAGCCACGGCCAGACGGTGCCCTGGTGGTAGCCGCCGTCCCGCTCGGCCGGGCCACCCCGGTGCCGGCCCACGAACTCCGGCGAATCCGGGGCGAGACTGCGCGGCCCGAGCGGGGTGAGCAGCCCGGCCGCGACCCGACGCAGCGTCGCCTCGTCCGGCTCCAGGGGCGCGAACGGAAGCGACCAGGCCAGCAGCTGGTTGGGGCGCAGCGAGTCGTCGTCGTGCAGGGCGGCCCCGCCCAGCGGGTACGCCGGCGCGGGAGCGTCCAGCACGTCGTGCAGCCAGCCGCTCGGCGCCGGGTAGCGGGCCCGGAACGAGGCGGTGGCCTGGTCATGCCGTCGCCGCAGCTCCGTCGCGTCCTGACCGGCCAGCTCGGCCAGCTCGGCGAGCCCGGCCAGTCCGTTGATCCACAGCGCGTTCACCTCGACCGGCTTGCCGGTACGCGGGGTGACCGGCACCCCGTACACCCGGGCGTCCATCCAGGTCAGCGCGGTGCCGGGCGCGCCCTGGGTGAGCAACCCGTCGGCCGGGTCGACGGCGATGCCGTAGCGGGTGCCGGCCACGTGCGCGTCGATCACCGAGCGCAGCGCCGGCAGCAGCTCGTCGCCGAGGTCGGTGTCACCGGTGACGGTGACGTGCCGGCTCACCGCGTGCAGGAACCACAGCGTGCCGTCGACGGTGTTGTACTCCACCCGCCCGGTGTCCGCCGTGTTGGCCAGCATCCCCTCGGACAGCGTCGCCGCGTACGCCCGCAGCAGCTCCCGCCCCTCGTCCGCGCGGCCGGTGCACAGGAACAGCCCCTCGTACGAGATCATCGTGTCCCGCGACCAGGCCCCGAACCACGGGTACCCGGCCACCACGTCGACGGCCGTGCCACCGGTGCGCACCACGAACGCGTCGGCGGCCAGCGCGAGCGTCGCCTCCACCGGGTCCGCCGGCTTCGCCGTCGCCACCACCTGGCGGTTACGCCTACGGGCGGTCGCCACGATCTCCGCGGCGGGCGGCGGCTCGTCGTCGAGCCGACCGGCCCAGGCCCGCACCGAGACCGTGTCACCTGGGCGCTCCAGCTCGCCGGCGAAGCGGCCCGCGTACCAGACGTCCTCGTCGGGGTGCAGGCCCCGGCTCGCCTCCTCGCGGTGGTGCACGCCCAGCCACCACTGACCCTCCGGCGTCCAGCCCGGGCCGGCCAGCCGGTACGCCCCCTCCACCACCGCGCCGTCGGCCACCGCCTCGACCTGCGGCGTCGGGCCGTCGGCGCGCCGCTCGCCGTGCGCGTCGCGCCAGGTGCAGGCGGCGGAGAGCTCCAACCGGACCGGTCCGCCGGCCACCAGCCGGTGCACCACCGCCACGCAGGAGCGGCCGGGCAGCATCGCCAGCTCCCGCTCGATCACCACCGCGCCGATCCGCCACCGCCACCGGGGCAGCCCGTCAACCAGGTCGAAGCGTTCCAGCAGCTCGAAGCCGCGCGGGTCGACGTCGCCGGAGGACCACTGGTGCGCGCCGAGCCGGACCCGCGCGCCGGACGGCAGGGTGACCGCCGGATCGAGGCTGACCAGTCCCACCCGGCGGGACGCCGGCGTCTCGCCGGGGACCACCAGCAGGCCGTGGTAGCGCCGGGTCCGCAGCCCGGCGACGGTGCCCATCGCGTACCCGCCGACGCCGTCGGGCACCAGCCACTCCCGGCTGGCCGCGCTGGCCAACTCGCCGCAGACCTGGGGACCGAAGTGAATGTCGATCAACTTTCCTCCACCGGCGGCGGGGTGTAACACGCCACGACGAGAATGGCCGCTGTGGTCAAGTACCCCGGGGGCGTCAAAGATGTGCACGTGATCACTGACGGTTCGTCCTCCGACGCCTCGCCACCCGACGCCGAGCGGCTCCGGCTCGCCCAGGCCGACTCGGGGGAGCAGGACTGGCGCGCATGGGGTCCCTATCTGTCCGAACGGGCGTGGGGGACGGTGCGGGAGGACTACAGCGAGCACGGTACGGCCTGGGACTACTTCCCGCACGACCACGCGCGGTCCAGAGCCTACCGCTGGAATGAGGACGGGATGGCCGGTGTCTGCGACGACCGGCAGACGTTCGCCTTCGCCCTGGCGCTGTGGAACGGCAAGGATCCGATCCTCAAGGAGCGGATGTTCGGCCTCGGCGGTGACGGCGGCAACCACGGCGAGGACGTCAAGGAGTACTGGTGGTACGAGGACTCCACGCCCACCCACTCCTGGATGCGCTGGCGTTACCACTACCCGCAGGCGGCCTTCCCCTACGACGAGTTGGTCGCGGTGAACGCGCTGCGCGGCCGGGACGACACCGAGTACGAGCTGGTGGACACCGGGATCTTCGACGACGACCGGTACTGGGCGGTGAGCGTCGACTACGCCAAGGCGTCCCCGACCGACCTGTGCATGGTGGTGACCGTCGCCAATCGGGGCGACCGGGCGGCCACCCTGCACGTGCTGCCCACCCTGTGGTTCCGCAACACCTGGGCCTGGGGCCTGCCCGGCGGTGACCGGATTCCCCGGCTGACCGGCGAGGGCGCCCGGCTGGTCGGCGAGCACCGGGTGCTCGGCCAACTGCTGCTGGAGGGCGACGGCGACCCGGTGCCGCTGCTCTGCGACAACGACACCAACGCCGAGCGGCTCTGGGACCTGCCCGGCCGGTCCCGCTATCCGAAGGACGGCATCAACGACCACGTGGTCAACGGCGCCGCCACGGTCAACCCGGCGCGGGAGGGCACCAAGGGCGCCCTGCACTACGTGCTCGACGTGCCGGCCGGCGGGCAGCGCCAGATCCGGCTGCGGCTGACCCGCACCGCGTCGCCGCCGGCCGCCGCCCCGCCGCCCCGGGCGGACCTCGGCGACGGCTTCGAGGCGGTGGTGTGGGCGCGGCGCGCCGAGGCGAACCGCTTCTTCGCCGGCGTGATCCCGGAGGCCGCCACGCCGGACGAGGCGCTGGTGGCCCGGCAGGCCATCGCCGGGCTGATGTGGGGCAAGCAGTTCTACCACTTCGACGTCAAGCGCTGGCTGGACGGCGACCCGGGGTCGACGCCGCCGGCCGGGCGTCGCCACGGGCGCAACAGCGCCTGGTGGCACATGACGAGCTTCGACGTCATCTCCATGCCCGATCCCTGGGAGTACCCCTGGTACGCGGCGTGGGACCTGGCCTTCCACTGCGTGAGCATCGCCCGCGTCGACCCGGGCTTCGCCAAGGCGCAACTGCTGCTCCTGCTGCGCGAGTGGTACCTGCACCCCAACGGGCAGATCCCGGCGTACGAGTGGGCGTTCGGTGACGTGAACCCGCCGGTGCACGCGTGGGCGGCGCTGAAGGTGTTCGAGATCGACGGCGGCCGGGACCACGACTTCCTGGCCCGGGTGATGCACAAACTGCTGCTCAACTTCACCTGGTGGGTCAACCGGAAGGACACCGGCGGCAACAACGTCTTCGAGGGCGGCTTCCTCGGGCTGGACAACGTCGGGCCGTTCGACCGGTCGGCGGCGCTTCCGGTGGCCGGTGTGCTGGAGCAGTCCGACGGCACCGGCTGGATGGCCATGTACGCGCTGAACATGCTGGACATGGCGATCGTGCTGGCCGAACACGACCGCACCTGGGTGGACACCGCCACCAAGTTCTTCGAGCACTTCGCGTACATCGCCGCCGCCGCGTACGAGCAGGGGCTGTGGGACGACGAGGACGCCTTCTTCTACGACGTGCTGCGGCTCGCCGACGGGACGAAGGTGCCGCTGAAGGTCCGGTCGGTGGTCGGGCTGCTGCCGCTGGCCGCCACCACCCGGCTCACCGCCCGGACCCTGCACCACCTGCCGGAGCTGGGCGCCCGGCTGCGCTGGTTCCTCGCGAACCGCCCGGAGTACGCCGAGGTGATCGGCACCCGCCGGCTGGGCCCGGACGGCCGCCAGCAGCGGCTGCTGTCCATGGTCGGCCCGGAGCAGGTGGTGCGGCTGCTCGCCCGGATGCTCGACCCCGACGAGTTCCTGTCCGACTTCGGCCTGCGGACGCTGTCCCGCGCGCACCTGGACAAGCCGTTCTCGGTCACCCTCGGCGGGCAGGAGTTCTGCGTCGGGTACGAGCCGGCGGAGTCGACCAGCGGGCTGTTCGGCGGCAACTCGAACTGGCGTGGGCCGATCTGGATGCCGACGAACTTCCTGCTGATCAGCGCGCTGCGCGACTACGCGGCCTTCTTCGGCGACGACCTCCAGGTGGAGTACCCGACCCGCTCCGGAGTGAAGCGGACCCTGGACGAGATCGCCGACGACCTCTCCGCCCGGCTGATCTCGCTCTTCACCCAGGACGACTGGGGCCGGCGGCCGATCTACGGCGCGTGCCGGATCTTCCAGACCCACCCGGACTGGCGGGACCTGATCGCCTTCCCGGAGTACTTCCACGGCGACAACGGGGCCGGGCTGGGCGCCTGGCACCAGACCGGCTGGACAGCCCTGATCGCCGACCTGATCCTCACGTTGCGCCGCTGACGTCCGCGCCGCCGCGCGACCGGTGGCGGCGTCGGCGCCGGCATGATCGTGCTCGATCACCGGTGTAGTGGCGTCCCGGCCTCCGCAGGCCACTCGATCCTGGAACGAGCACGATCATGCGGCCCAGGCAACAGCGAAGTGCAACCAAAGGTTGCGCCTCGCGTCGTGGTTGTTGTAGCTTTACGCAACCAAAGGTTGCGAAAGGTTGGAGTGGCATGGAGCAGGGATCGATCGAGCGGGACATTCATGTCGACGCGTCGCCCGAGGTGGTCTTCGAGGTGATCAGTCGGCCGGAGCACATGCGGGAGTGGTGGCCCGACGACGCGCGGTTCGAGCCCCTCGCGGGCGCACCCGGTGAGCTCGTGTGGCGTAACGATGAGACGGGGGAGACGACGACCGTCGCGTTCGCCGTCGTCGAGGTCGACCCTCCGAAGCGATTCTCCTTCCGATGGTGCTACCCCGAACCGGACCGGAGCGGACCCTCGCTGCTGGTCACCTTCGAGCTGGTCCCGACCGGTGCGGGGACACGGATCCGCATGACCGAGACCGGGTTCCGCGAGATGGGCTGGGAGGTCGCTCTTCTGGAGCAGCAGTACCAGGACCACGTGATCGGATGGGACCACTACATTCCCGCGCTGGGCACGTACGTCGCGCGGCTGGTCTCCACCTCATGAGCACCGCGGTCGACGACGACCTCTGGTCGGCCATCGGCGACCCCATCCGGCGCACGATGATCGACCTGCTGCTCACCGGGGGGCCTGGCACCGCCACGTCACTGAGCGAACGACTACCCGTCACCCGCCAGGCTGTCTCGAAGCACCTGGCCGTCCTGGACCGGGTCGGTCTGGTGCACGCCGCGCCGGCCGGGCGCGAGCGGCACTACCAGGTCGACGAGGCGCAGCTCGCCCGGGCTGCCGCCCAGATGTCAGCGGTCGGTGCCACCTGGGACGCCCGACTCCGCCGGATCAAGCGGATCGCCGAGGCGATCGACCGCAACCGCACCGACAACAAGGGAGAGTGAAATGGTCGACATCCTGCACCGGGTCGGCGTCGTCGCTCCGCTCGACGACGTGTACCGAGCAGTGGCAACTCCGGAGGGCATCGCCGGCTGGTGGACGACCGACACGGTCGGCAAGAGCGAGGTCGGCGGACGCCTGGCCTTCCGGTTCGGCGACGTCGGCGGCTTCGACATGGAGGTCCTGGAGCTCGATCCCTCCGGCCGCGTGCGGTGGCGGGTCACCGACGGCCCCGGGGAATGGATCGGCACCGAGATCGGCTGGCGCCTCGACCAGCGCGGCGAGTACACGATCGTCCAGTTCACCCACGCGGGCTGGCGCGAGCCGGTCGAGTTCATGCACCACTGCAGCACCAAGTGGGCGACGTTCCTCCTGAGTCTCAAGGAGCTTGTGGAGACCGGGCGTGGCAGGCCGGCGCCGGACGACGTCCGGATCAGCGACTGGCACTGAGCCTCCGGCTCGGCAGGACGGGCACGTGCAGTCACCAATCTGTCATGGCGCGACTGCGGACGGTGTCTTCGACTTACGCTCGTGGGCGTGTCCGGACCTGCCGAGGGAGCCACCGAAGAGGACCGACGTGACCTCATCGTCACGGTCGCCCGGGAGTTGGCCGAGGTCGAGGGCTGGACGGGGGTGAGCCCTCGGCGGTTGGCCGAGCGTGCCGAGGTCGACGTCGGTGACCTCTACCGGCACTTCGCCGATCAGGAGGCGCTGCTCGCCGCCGTGGCGGTGTGCGCCTTCGCCGACCTGGCCGCCGACCTGGCCGAGGCCCACGCGGAGGCGACCGGCGGTCCGGAACGGGTCTGGCCGGCGGTGGCGGGCGCGTACCTCGACTTCGCGTACGCGAATCCGGAGGTCTACGACGCGATGCTCGCGCTGACCCCCGACCTGGCCCTCGGCGTCGATGGGGTGCCGGCCGCGCCGCGCGGCGTGTTCGCCGAGCTGCGGGCGGCCCTGACCCCGTTGGCCGAGGGGCGTGACCCGGACACCCTGGCCGAGGTGGGCTGGAGCCTGCTGCACGGCATGGTGATGCTCACCCGGGGCGGCCGGCTGCGCCCGGAGGCGCAGGAGGAGCGGGAGACGATGATCGCCGAACGGCTGTTCCACTGGCCCTGCCCGCAGGCGGCCGAGTCGGACGGAAACCCGTTGGGTGCACCGCGCGTCATGCCCTAGGGTCCCGGACCGTCAGGGGCGTTGATCACGAAGGGGGCGGCATGACGGTGGACCAGGCGGCGCGTCGGCAGGCGCAGGTGCTGATCTTCGACGCGGACGACACGTTATGGGAGAACAACGTCGTCTTCGAGCGGGTGATCGACGACTTCCTGGCCTGGCTCGACCATCCCACCCTGGACCGGGTGGAACTGCGGGCCGTCCTCGACGACATCGAGCGGGCCAACACGGTGGCGCACGGCTACGGCAGCAAGGTCTTCCTGCGCAGCCTGGCGGAGTGCCTGGAGCGGCTGCGCGAGCGACCGGCCACCGACGCCGAGCGCCAGGAAATCGAGCGGCTGGCGGTGGCCCTGGTCGAGCACCAGGTGGAGCTGATGCCCGGCGTGGCCGACGCGCTCGACGAACTGGCCGGCCGGCACGAGTTGCTGCTGCTGACCAAGGGGGACCAGGTGGAGCAGCAGCGCAAGCTGGACGCGTGCGGGCTGCTGCACCATTTCGGAGCAGCGCACATCGTCGCGGAGAAGAACGTCGACACCTACCGGTGGTTGGTGCGGGAGCACGGGTTCGAACCCACCGCAGCCTGGATGATCGGCAACTCTCCGAGGTCGGACATCCTGCCGGCCCGGGCGGCGGGGTTGAACGCGGTGTTCATTCCGAATGAGAACACCTGGGTGCTGGAGGACGACGAGCTGGACCCGACCGACGCCGGCGTGTTGCGGCTGGCCGCGTTCCGCGACCTGCTGGCGCACTTCTGACCGCTCCGAGCCCGAACAGCGTCTGACCGCTTCGAGCCCGAACAGCGTCGGCGATCATGGTCGCGTTACGCCGACATGCCGCTTTTTCCCCTTGAGATCAGTCACGCCGCCAGCGGTCCTGCCCCGCTTGTCCACCCCCCGTGACCCGCCTAGCCTGGGTCGGCGCCCACGGTCGTTCGGGGTGTGCCGGGGGCGCACCGGCGTCCAGCGGGTGGGCACCGTGGAGCTGAGTGCAGGGCGGCCGGCCTTCCAGCCGAGTCGCGTGGGCGTCGAGCCACGCCCGCACGCGGCGGGGGCCGAAGCTGCCCGCTCCCATGCCGGACGACCGGGGGTCAGGGCCGGGTAGTTGCGGACCCGGTTCTGACCCGGCCCATGAAACGACGACCCGGGCGAGCGGGGCAGACCGCGCGCCCGCTCGACTGCCAGGATGGTGGAATGAAGCGCAGATCTCTCCTGTTCGGCGCCGCGGCGGGCCTGGCCGCGCCGACGCTGCTCAGCCCGGCGGCGCCGGGCTGCACCCGCGGCC
>NZ_RCVI01000146.1:0-10637 GCF_003667455.1 Micromonospora sp. CV4
CCGTGCAGCCCGGCGGCACCGGAGCGACCGGGGCCGGCGCGGGCGGCGTCGCCGCCTGCGCCCCGGCGAAGCCGCCGGCCTGCACGGCCGGGGCGGTGTTCCGGGCGTCCACCGGGGACGGCCAGGTCGCCGGCGCCGGCGTGCTGGTCCGCCACTGGTCGGGCAGCGTCGCCGCCGAGGTGGTGGCGCCGGCGAACGGCTCGGCGTGATTGACCGGGGTGAGCGGCGTCTGCTCGACCGCCATCGGTTGGCGTGGCCGGGTCAGCACCTGCTCGCGGCCCCGGTTGGTGGGCAGCACGACGGTGGCGGCGGGCAGCGTCACCTGGGCAACGGTGCCGCCCTCCATGTTGCGGCGCAACTCGACGCGGATCCCGTAGCGGGAGGCGAGCCGGCTCACCACGGCCAGACCCATCAGACGGAACGCGGCGACGTCGACGCTCGGCGGCGCGGCCAGCCGTCGGTTGAGCGAGTCGAGCTGCTCGTCGCTGAGGCCGAGCCCCCGGTCCTCGATCTGGATCAGCACGTAGTCGCGGATCCGGCGACCGTCGGCGACCACGGTGGTGTTCGGCGGCGAGAAGCGGGTGGCGTTGTCGAGCAGTTCGGCGACGAGGCGTACGACGTCGTTGACCGCGTGCGCGGCCACCGAGATGTCGGTGTCCACCGTGCCGAACTCGATGCGGTTGTAGAGCTCGACCTCGGACTGGGCGGCGCGCAGGACATCCACCACCAGGGCGTCGTCGCGGCGCGGTACGGCGGAGTCGGCGCCGGCCAGGACCAGCAGGTTCTCGTCGTTGCGGCGCATCCGGGTGGCGAGGTGGTCCAGCTCGAAGAGCTGCGCCAACCGCTTCGGGTCCTCCTCGCCACGCTCGATCGCGTCCAGCTCGCCGATCATCCGGTCGACCAGGGTCTGACTGCGGCGGGCCAGGTTGAGGAACATGGCCGAGACGCTGGTACGCAGCGCGGCCTGCTCGGCGGCGACCCGCACCGCCTCCCGGTGTACGACGTTGAAGGCCAACGCCACCTGACCGACCTCGTCGCGGCTGTTGAGCCGGATCGGGTCCCGGACCTGACGGACGATCTCGTCCACCCCGCCGTCGCCCACGCTGCCCATGTTCTGCAGCCGCTGCACCGCGTCGGGTAGGTCGTGGTTGGCCACCGAGAGCGCGCCCTCGCGCAGCCGGCGCAGCGAGTGGTTCAGCGAGCGGGCCAGCACCACGGCCAGCGACACGGCGATGATCAGGGTCAGCAGCACCAGCACCGACTCGACCACGGCCTGCCGGATGACGCTCGAGCGCGCCTGGTCGGCCTGCTCGAGCAGCCGGTTCTGCAGTTGGATCTCGGCCCAGCGCATCAGGTCGTGGACCGCGCCGATGGCGGAGGTGGCGTCCTGGGCGCCGACCAGCGGGCGCTGCCCCACCGAGCGGGTGATGTCGGTGGCCACCCGGTCGGCCAGGCCGACGGCGTCACCGGAGACGGTGCTGTCGACCAGAGCGCGCTGCACCGGGTCGGCGGCGAGCGAGAAGGCGACCAGTGCCTCCTGCTGGCTGGTCAGCGTGGCGACGAAGGAGGAGAACTGCTCCTCGTCGAGTTGACCGGTGGTCAGCGCGGTGAAGGCGACCGCCTCCTCCTCGGCGACGGAGGCCTTGGCCCGGGCGAACGCGGCGACCGCCCGGCGGCTGTCCGACAGGCTCTCCTCGCCGGGCAGCTGGGCCAGCCCGTCCCCGTAGGCGACCAGGTCGGTGAGGATGACGCCGTACCGCAGCACCGCCTCGGCGACGGCCATCTGCCGGCGGTCGAGCACCTCCTGGCGGGTGCCGTCCAACGTGGTCAGGTGCTCGTCGATCGCGGCCAGCCGGTCCCGCAGGGCCGCCGGCACCTCGCCGATCCGGCCGCGCTCGGCGCGGTACTCGTCCACCCGCTGCTGCGTCTGGCGGACCCGCAGGTTGTACGTGTCGGCGGGCTGCTGCGGCGCGGCCAGGTAGGCCGCCGCGGCCATCCGCTCGACCTGGAGGTCCTGGGTCAGGGCGCTGACGTCGATGGAGAGCGCGGTGAGCGACCGCGCCCGGGTGGCGTCGAAGGCGCCCTCGCCAACCGAGATCAGTCGGACCGTGGCCAGCGCGATCACCGCCGCCACCGGGACGACCAGGATCAGCGCCAGCTTGGACCGGATCCGGGCGTCGCGCAATCTCGGCATGCGTCGGCGCGTGGGCCGAGCGGTGTCGCCGAGCGCGGGCAGGGTCGTCGGTCCGGTGCTCACGACATCGCCTCCGTCGTTTCTTCCCCGCCTGACCCGCCGAACCGTGCCGCCAGCGGAGGGGACCACGCGCGGCACGGCCGCGATTTCATCAGAGAAGGTCCTCTTTGGGAAGCCGCAGTGGGGTAGGAAACGGTCGGACGGCGCGCAACCCGTGATCCGGTCAACTGATACCTTCATTTCCGCAAGCCCCTGAACAGGGCATGTAACTCCAGAGTGGTCGCGCGTGTATGCAAAGTGAGCTTTTGCAAACATTGCGTTACCCCAGCATGTGGGATGGCCGTCCCGAAAATGCGACCCGCGTCCGCGCTTGACCACAGCGCCGGCCATTGGCAAGGTTTTGCAGGCTTCGCGCACACCGTACGGCAGAGGAGATACCGTCCTCCACTGAGGACGGATTAGCGGCGGTGACCGGGCAGCGCCCGCGCCCGCACCTGGAGGACTGAGTTGAGCCCCATCCGCTCCGCGACCATCGCGGCGCTCGCATCGGCCGTAGTTGCCACCACGCTCACCGGCTGCCAGTTCGGCGGGGACGACAAGGACACGAGTCCGATCGTGATCGCCGCGGACCTCGAACTCTCCGGCGCCGCCGCACCGGTCGGCCGGGCATACCAACGGGCCCTGGAACTCAAGCGCGACCAGTTGAACTCATCCGGCGCGCTGAACGGCCGGAAGATCGAACTGAAGTGGAAGGACAACCGTTCCGACGCCGCCGAGTCGTTGCGCAACATCGCCGACTTCAGCGGTGATTCCCGGGTCAGCGCCATCATCATGGGCGGCTGCAACGAATGCGCGGTCGGCGCGGTCGGGGCCATCAACGAGAAGCGGATTCCCACCATTGCGCTCGCCGCTTCCGGTGCGATCGCCAGCCCGGTCGCGGAACGGCGATACGTGTTCAAGCTGGGCCCGAACGCCGCGGACAGCGCCGCGGCACTCACCACCGAACTGCGTCGCAAGAACGTCCGCAAGGTGGGCCTGCTCCACACCGACGACGACTACGGCCGGGAGGGCGCGGTCGCGCTCCGCCGGGAGCTGGCCAAGACCACCATCAAACCGGTCGGCGAGGAGTCGGTGAAGACCACCGACACCGACGTCTCGCAACAGGTCGGGCGGCTGGCGAAGCTCAAGCCCGACGCGCTGGTCATCTGGACCCCGCCGGAGCAGGCGGCGCTGGCCGCCACCAGCGCCCAGCAGACCACCTTCCGCGGGTCGCTCTTCTTCGATCCGGGGGCGGCGGGCGATCTCTTCCTCGGCGCGGCGGCCCGGGCCACCGAGCGGGCCACGCTGATCTTCACCCAGACCATGGTGATCGATGACGTGATCGCCACGACGCCGGCGAAGGCGGCCCGGCGGCAGTGGTTCCAGGACTACACCGCGCGTTTCGGCGGGTACAACGGATCTTCGTCCTTCGCCGCCGACGCGATGCAGCTCATCGCGGACGCCGAGCTGCGTGCCGGCGGCCCGGCGGGCAAGGTGGACCGGGACGGCCTCCGGGACGTGCTGGAGACGTCCCAGATGGACGGCCTCTCCGGCCCGATCCGGATGACGCCGGACAACCACTCCGGGCTGATGCCCCAGGCGCTCACCACGCTCGTCGCCCGCAACGGGCGCTGGCGCTTGGCGGGGTAGACGCTTCGCACCTGGGGTTCTGCTCGCGGCCTGGTCCGCCGCGGTCGGGGTGGGCCACACCCGGTGCGTCACCGGCGAACGGAAAGGGCCGGCCTCCATTGGGGGGCCGGCCCTGCGCGTTTCCGAGGGTGGATCTTGTTTGTGGCGTCCCGGGTCAGCGGCTGCTGGTGGTCTCCCGGACCCAGGGCAGGGCGATCCGCTCGATCAGCACCAGCGCCGAGTAGAGCAGGATGCTCACCAGCGCAACCAGCATGATCGCCGCCCAGGCGGTGGCGGTGTCGCCGACGCCGGCGTACTGGAGGATGACGTAACCCAGGCCGCTCTCGCCGGCCTGGAACTCACCGATCACCGCGCCGATCGCGGCCAGCGGCATGGCCACCTTGAGCCCGACGAAGATCTGCGGCAGCGCGGCCGGGAAGCGCACCTTGCGGAACGCCTGCCAGCGGGAGGCGTTCCAGGAGCGGACCAGCTCGGCCAGGTCGGCCGGGGTCGTGGTCAGCCCGGTCGCGGTGGAGAGCACGATCGGAAAGAAGCAGAGCAGGAACACCATGGTCAGGATGGGCTTCTGACCCCAACCGAGCGCGACCACCAGCAGCGGACCGAGCGTGATCTTGGGTACCGCGTTGATGGCGACCAGCAGCGGGGTGAACATCCGCTCCACCGTGCTGGAGCTGGCCAGCGAGAGTCCGATGAGGACACCGGCGGCCGCCGACAGTGCGAAGCCGATCACGATCTCCAACAGGGTGTCCCAGGTGTGCTCCAGCATCTGGGCGGGCTTGTCGACGAATGCCGTGAGCACGTCGCCCGGCGGTGGCAGGGCGGCCGGGTGGACCAGCTCCAGCCGGGCGATCAGCCACCAGGCCGCCAGGGCGACCAGGATGCCGGCCACGGGCAGCAGCGTCGCTCCGACCCCGGTACGCAGGCCGGCGCCCCACCCCGCTCGCCCCGCCCCGGTGCCGGCGCCCGGGGGTGCGGGCACCTCCGCCACCGGCTCCGCTGACCGGACGTCGGTCATCTTGTCCTCCTCGATATGCCTCGGCCCCCGCGGGGCCGACGAGCGACGGGGGTACGCCCCACCGGAGTCGGCGGGACGTACCCCCAGGTGACGACCGGACGATCAGGCCTTCGGCGCGAGGCTGAAGTCGATGATCTGCTCGGGGGTGATGTTCTGCTTCAGCGCGCCGGCGCCCTGCAGGATCGCGATGCTCTTGGCGACCCGGCCGCTGTCCAGCGTGCCGATGGCGGTGCCGGAGTTGCCGGAACGCACGTACGCGGCCATCAGCTCCAGCTCGGCGGCGGCGGACGCCGTGTTGGTGGCGTCCACGTTCTTCTTCAGGATCTCGGCGGCCTCCTTGGAGTTCGCCAGGCTGTACTCCAGGCCCTTGAGCAGCGCCGCGGTGAACCGCTTCACCATCTCGGGCTTCTCCTTGGCGATCTTCGAGGAGGTGATCAGCACGTTGCCGTAGAGGTCCTGCATCACGTTGCTGTACGGCAGCATGACGGCCTTCTTCTTGGCCACACCCTCGATGGTCGGCTGGCCGACGACGAACTGGCCGATGCCGTCCACCTGGCCGGTGGCCAGCGTGCCGATCAGCGCCTGCGCATCACCGTTGACCCAGGTCACCTTGCTGGCGTCCACGCCGGCGAGCCGGGCGTACGTCGGGAAGAGGTTGCGGACCACGGACCCGGGGGTGTCGGCGAGCTTCTTGCCCTCCAGGTCCTTCGGGGAGGCGATGTTCTTGCCCTCGACGGTGGCGATGGCGGCCATCGTGCGCTGCTGGATCGCGGCCACCGCGACGAAGTCCTTCGCCTGGCCGTTGCCGAGCTGGAGCAGCCCGCCGGTGAGGTCGATCGGCCCGAAGTCGGCCTGGCCGCCGATCACGGTCTGGATCACACCGCCGGTGCCCTGCCCGGCCTTGATCTCGACATCGAAGCCAGCTTCCTTGAAGAAGCCCTTCTCCTTCGCCACCCAGGCGTAGGAGTCACGGCCGAAGTTGCCGAAGGAGGTGAGGTAGGTCACCTTCTCCAGCGCCGCGCCGTTGCCACCCTTGGCGTCGTCGGACGAGTCCGACCCGCTGCTGCAGGCGGAAACAAGGGCGAGGGCAGTGGCCAGCGCGGCCGTAGCGACCGTACGGGTCAGCCTTCTCATCAGTGCACCATGTCCTTTCCGACCGGGGCCGGCAGGCACCGGAGGGGGTTGTCGCGGCGGAACCGGCGGGAGGGGTGGAAGCCGGGCACCGCCATCGTGAGGGACTCTTCGCGGGCACAGCGTACGAGAAACCCACCTTTGCGACGCCAGGCGTATCGGGTTGCGGAACGGAAACAACCTGACGACCACCCCGGACGGTGCGATAGGGAGAGAAGCCGGATAGCCTTTGCCGGATTCCTGACCGTCCACTCAGCGGAGGTCCGCCGGAGATGATCCGACTGTCCGGGGTGTCCCGTACCTTCGAAGGCCGGTCCGGCCGGGTGGAGGCGCTGCGGGGCATCGACCTCGACGTCGCCGAGGGCGAGTTCGTCGCCGTGCTCGGCCGCTCCGGCTGCGGCAAGTCCACCCTGCTGCGGCTGGTGGCCGGGCTGCTCCCGCTGACCGCCGGCGAGATCACCGTGGACGGTACGCCGATCACCCGGCCCCGCCGGGACATCGCCATGCTGTTCCAGAAGCCGGCGCTGCTGCCCTGGCGCACCGTCCTGGACAACGTTCTCCTGCCCGCGGAGATCTTCGGCTGGAGCCGCGCGAAGCACCGCGAACGGGCCCGGCAACTGCTCGACGTGGCCGGGCTGGCCGGCTTCGAGAAGCGCCTGCCGCACGAGCTCTCCGGCGGCATGCAGCAGCGCGTGTCGCTGTGCCGATCGCTGATCGGCGACCCCCGGGTGATGCTGATGGACGAGCCGTTCTCCGCGCTCGATGCGCTCACCCGCGAGGAACTCTCCGGCGAACTCCAGCGGGTGCACATGGAGAACAAGCCCACCATCGTCTTCGTCACCCACTCGATCGACGAGGCCGTGCTGCTCGCCGACCGGGTGGTCGTGCTGAGCCCCCGCCCCGGCCGGATCCGCAAGATCGTCGACGTGACCATCCCCCGACCCCGCACCCTGGGCCGCAACGCCCACCTCGCCGACGTCGCACGCGTCAGCGCCGACCTGCACGAGCTGTTGATGGAACGCGACCAGCCGGCCGCGGCCGGCGCGGAAGGACGATGAGCATGCGGGTGTCGGTCTTCACCGAGCCGCACCGGGGCGCCAGCTACGACGATCAGCTCCGGTTCGCCCGGCTGGTCGAGGCCTGCGGCTACGAGGGCTTCCTCCGCGCCGA
The DNA here is from genome assembly GCF_003667455.1 of Micromonospora sp. CV4. Taxonomy (NCBI): domain Bacteria; kingdom Bacillati; phylum Actinomycetota; class Actinomycetes; order Micromonosporales; family Micromonosporaceae; genus Micromonospora; species Micromonospora sp. CV4. The sequence continues at coordinate 7,200 of NZ_RCVI01000146.1, forward strand.
CCACTACCGGTCGATGGGCGACGACCCCGGCCTGCCCGGCCCGACGGACGCCTGGCTGACCCTCGCCGCGCTGGCCCGGGAGACCGAGCGGATCCGACTCGGCACCCTCGTGACGTCGGCCACCTTCCGCCTGCCCGGCCCCCTCGCGGTGCAGGTCGCGCAGGTGGACCAGATGAGCGGCGGCCGGGTCGAGCTGGGCATCGGCGCCGGCTGGTACGAGCGCGAGCACATCGCGTACGGCATCCCGTTCCCCGCCGTCGGAGAACGATTCGACCGGCTCGCCGAGCAGCTTGAGGTCATAACCGGGCTGTGGCGGACGCCGCCGGGCGAGACGTACAGCTACGCCGGCGACCACTACCGGCTGGTGGACGCGCCGGCCCTGCCCAAGCCGGTGCAGATGCCCGGCCCGCCGATCATCGTGGGCGGGCGCGGTCCCAAGCGCACCCCCGAACTGGCCGCCCGGTACGCCGACGAGTTCAACATGCCGTTCAAGTCCGTGGCGGAGACCGCCAAGGCGTACGACCGGGTACGCGAGGCGTGCGACCGCAGCGGCCGGACGGAGTCCGGGCGGGCGCCGCTGGTGCTCTCCGCCGGGATCGTGGTGGCCGTCGGGCGGACCGACGCCGAGGCGCAGCGACGGGCCGCGCCACTGCACGAGAAGAGCGCGCTGCCTCCGGAGGACCCGGTGGTCGGCTCACCCGCGCAACTCGTGCAGCGGATCGGCGAGTTCGCCGCGGTCGGCGCCACCCGGGTGCACCTGCGCCTGATCGACTTCGCTGATCTGGACCACCTCGAACTGATCGCCGCCGAGGTACTTCCGCAACTGGACGGAGAACGATGACCGACGTGTTCGACGGGACCGAACTCGGGCCGGTGGGCCAGGAGATCGTGTACGAGAACGACCGGGTGCGGGTCTGGCACATCCGACTCGAACCGGGCGAGCGTCAGCCGCTGCACCGGCACGACCACCCCTACCTGGTGGTGGCGATCGAGGGCGCGAAGAACGTCGTGCAGACGGTCGACGGCACCCTGATCGACGCCGACGAACCCACCGGCGGCGTCGTCTACCGGGACCCGGGAGCGGTGCACATGCTCACCAATGTCGGGGATACGACGTACCTCGCTCGGCTGGTCGAACTCAAGTAGCCGCGCCGGGCGCGCCGGGCGCGCCGCGCGGCGCGCCGGTGGCGATCGGGTGTACCAGGTGCGTAACGTGCCGGACATGGCCTTTCGGACCTGGGGCAGACTGCTGCTCACGGCGCTCGGGGTGAGCGTGCTGGCCGGAGCCGGCCAGCTCGGCGTCGCGTACGGATTCGGCATCGTCCGGCTCACCGGCGCCTTCACCGGCACGACCGTCAATCAGTGGCCGGCCCAGCTCGTCTGGGTGGGCTGGTTCGCCGCGAACGCCGCCGTCGCCGGCGCCGTCCTGACCGGACGCCTGGCCCGCCGGGACGCCGTGCCGCCCAGCACCGGCCGGCAGTTGGCCATCGGCGCCGCGGCCGCGTTCGGCGCCACCGTCGTCGCCCCGCTCTGCATGCAGCCCGCCCGGGCCGCCGAGCTGATCTCCGTCGACCCGGTCTGGGCGGTCGGCATCTGCGCCGTGCTCGGCGCGGTGAGCGGGGCCGGCGCGGCGATCGCCGTCCTGCTCCGGCCCGAGCTGGGCTGGAACATGGCGGCGGTGGCCGGTGCGATCTGGGTGCTGGCGCTCGTCTCCGTCCTGCCGTCACTCGGCACCACGGGCACCCTGCCCACGGTCCGGCTCGGCGTCCTCGAACCGAGCTGGCTGGACGACGACGCGGCACAGCGCCTGGCGCTGGTCCTGCTGCCCCTCACGGCACTGCTGGCCGGCGCGGCAACCGCCGGGCTGGCCCGCTGGCGGGGCCAGGTCCCCCTGGTCAGCGGGGCCACCGGGGTGGCCGGCCCGGTGCTGGTGGCGTTCGCCTACCTGACCGCCGGCCCTGGCGACGCGGTGGATCGTTACCAGACCACCCCCTACTACGGCGCGCTGATCGCGATCCTCGCCGGCGCGCTCGGCGCGGCCGCCGCCGCCCTGCTGCGCTGGCCGGTGCGTGCCCGCACCGCCGATCCACTGGCGATCGAACCCACCAACATCCTGCGCCCGTTGCCCGCCGGCCCGGCCCTGCCCGGCAAAGAATCGGCGACCCCGGCGGACGACCGGGACGCCGCCGAACCGGCCGGCGCGGACCTGGCCGGCACCGGCGTCGGGCACGACCTGCGCGCCGCCGACGGCACCGGCGCTGTCCGCACCGTCCCGGCACACTGGGACTGGCCGGCGGCCTCGGGGACCGGCCAGCACGGTTCGGTGCCCGCCGACCCGACCGGCGCCCCGGTGCCCCGACCGGCCGGTCGCCCCCGTCACCACATCGACGACCCCGGTCACCCCGCGACGAGCGCCGCCCCCGTCGCACCGAGCACGGCCGGGCCGGGCGCAGGCGAACCGAGCACAGCCAAGCCGGGCACGGGCGGGCTGAGTGCCGCCCAGCCGAGCACGGGCGGAGTGAGTGCCGCCCAGCCGGGCACGGGCGGACTGAGTGCCGCCGAGCCGAGCACGGGCGGGCCGAGTAGCGGCGGTCCGGCCCAGGACGGGCCGGCCGGCGTCGACCAGCGGGAGACCGGGTCGACCGAGGCCACCCTCTCGGCGCGCGGAACCCGCACGTCCGCCGTCGACGTGGCTGCCCTCGCCGAGCCGACCCGGGCGGCCACCACCGACGTCACCGGCCCGAGTGCCTCCTCCCGGGCGGGTCGGACCGTGGTCGACCCCGCCGTTGCGACGGGCGGACCTGGCGGCGACGGCTCGACCAGCACCGCGGCGACGTCCACGACCAGCACGACCCCGCCGACCGGCACGGCCCCGCCGACCGGCGAAGGCCCGGCGAACAACGGCCCGACCGACGACGGCACGACCAGCGCGAGCACGGCGAGCGCGACCAGGACGAGCGCGACCAGCGCGAGCGCGAGCACGGCGAGCAAGAGCACGGGCACGGCCACAACCGGCACGGCCGGCGGGGGGACGACCAGCGGGAGCGCGGACGCGGCCGGCAACGGCGCCGCTGACGCGCCGGCGCCGAAGCCGCGCCGGACCCGCAAGCCGAAGTCCGCCCCGGCGGCTCCGACCTCGGACGTGGCCGACGGTACGACGCCGTCCGACCTGGAGGCCGTGGCCGACCCGGCCCGGTCCACCACCGCTGGCCGCGGCAGGAAAGCCACCCGGCCGGCCAAGGCCACCGACGGCACCGGGTCCGGTACGGACACCGACGGGCCCCGCCCCGGCCCGGACGCACCGGGCACCGAGCCCGGTCAAGGAGCCGGGACACCCGAGGCGACCCCGGCCGCCACCAACGCCCCGGCGGCACGTTCCGCCGCCATCGACCCGACGGCAAGCCCCGCCACCGCCGACCCGGCGGCACGGTCCGCCAC
>NZ_RCVI01000279.1:0-66157 GCF_003667455.1 Micromonospora sp. CV4
GCGCCGGGGGGCGGGGCTGGGGAGTGGGTTAGAGGCGTTCGAAGCCACGGGTCAGCTCCCAGTCGGTTACCGCCGCGTCGAAGGCTGCCAGCTCCACACGGGCCTGGTTGGCGTAGTGGGCGACGACCTCGGGGCCGAAGGCTTCCTCGGCAGCCGTGGACTGCTCCCACAGGGTCAGGGCGTCGCGCAGGGTGCCGGGCACGCGCTCGGCCTCCGGGTCCTCGTACGCGTTGCCGGTGCACTCCGGCCCCAACTCCAACTCGCGCTCGATGCCGTGCAGCGCGCCGGCGACCAGCCCGGCGATCGCCAGGTACGGGTTGACGTCGGCGCCGGGCACCCGGTTCTCCACCCGCATGCCCTGCCCGTGGCCGACCACCCGCAGCGCGCAGGTGCGGTTGTCCACCCCCCAGCGCAGCGCCGTCGGGGCGAACGACCCCGGCTGGTACCGCTTGTAGGAGTTGATGTTCGGGGCGAAGAGCAGGCTGAACTCGCGCATCGTGGCCAGCAGCCCGGCGAGCACCCGCTGCCCGGTCTCGGACAGGTGCGCGGGCCCGTCGCCGAGCATCGCCGACCCGCCGGTGGTGTCGCGCAGGGAGAAGTGGATGTGGCAGGAGTTGCCCTCCCGCGCGTTCGGCTTGGCCATGAAGGTGATCGCCATGCCCTCCTGGGCGGCGATCTCCTTCGCCCCGTTCTTGTAGATCACGTGGTGGTCGGCGCAGGCCACCGCCTCGTCGTAGCGGAAGGCGATCTCGTGTTGGCCGAGGTTGCACTCGCCCTTGGCGCTCTCCGGGGTGAGACCGGCGCCGGCCATCTCGGTGCGGATCCGGCGCAGCAGCGGCTCCACCCGGGCGGTGCCGAGCAGCGAGTAGTCCACGTTGTACTGGTTGGCCGGGGTGAGGTCGCGGTAGCCGCGCCGCCAGGCGTCCTCGTACGAGTCGCGGTACAGCACGAACTCCAGCTCGGTGCCGGCGTACGCGGTCAGCCCGTGCTCGGCCAGCCGGCCCAGCTGCCGGCGCAGGATCTGCCGGGGCGAGGCGACCACATCGCCGGAGCCGTCCAGCCAGGTCAGGTCGGCCAGCAGCAGCGCGGACCCCGGCTGCCACGGCATCCGGCGCAACGTGCTGAGGTCCGGCACCATCGCGAAGTCGCCGTAGCCGCGCTCCCAGCTCGACATCGCATACCCGTCGACGGTGTTCATGTCCACGTCCACGGCGAGCAGGTAGTTGCACCCCTCGCTGCCGTGCTCGACCACCTGATCGAGGAAGAACGGCGCGTGGAACCGTTTGCCCTGCAGGCGGCCCTGCATGTCGACCAGGGCCAGCACGACGGTGTCGATCTCGCCGGCCTGGACGGCGACCCGCAACTCTTCCAGCGTGAACGGCGTTCTGCTCATCAGCGGGCCTCCATCACAAGGTCTACTGGCAATCCGGATCACCGTCAATGCCCCCGGTCCGATCGGCGGCAAACCACGCGAGGAGTTCTCATGCGTCTTCGAGTCATCCTGGCCGTCGCCGTCCTCGCCGTCGGGCTCGGCACGCCGGCGAACGCCGAGGCGGGCGTGCGGCCCGCGCACGGGGCGGCCACCGCGCTGGGGGCTGGCGATGTCGACTTTTCTGAGCCGCAGGTGGTCGCGACCGGGCTGGAGGCGCCCTGGGGGCTCGACTTCCTGCCCGACGGCAGCGCCCTCGTCGCCCAACGCGACCAGGGCACCGTGCTGCGGTTGCGACCGGGCCGCCCACCCGTGCAGGTCGCCCGGATCGCCGGGGTGGTCGGCGGCGGCGAGGCCGGGCTGCTCGGCCTGGCCGTCTCGCCCCGGTACCTGCTGGACCGGTGGGTCTACGTCTGCTTCACCACCGCCTCGGACATCCGCATCGTGCGGTTCCGGCTGAGCGCGCCGCAGTCCCAGCAGGTGATCCTCAGCGGCCTCGCGCGGGCGTCCGTCCACGACGGCGGCCGGATCGCCTTCGGCCCGGACGGGATGCTCTACGCCGGCATCGGCGACGCCGGCGTTCCGGCCAACGCGCAGAACCTGGCCAGCCGGAACGGCAAGATCCTGCGGATCCGGCCGAACGGCGGCATTCCGGCCGACAACCCGTTCTCCGGATCGCCGGTGTACAGCTACGGCCACCGCAACGTGCAGGGTCTCACCTGGGACGCGCGCGGCCGGCTGTTCGCCACCGAGTTCGGCCAGAACACGTGGGACGAGGTGAACCTCATCGTCCGCGGCGGCAACTACGGCTGGCCGATCGTGGAGGGTCGGAGCACCGACCCCCGGTTCCGTGATCCGGTCGTCGTCTGGCCCCCCGCCCAGGCGTCCCCGAGCGGCGCCGCCTTCACCAACGGCACCCTGTTCGTCGCCGCGCTCCGCGGTGCACGGCTGTGGGCGGTGCCGGTGAGCCCGTCCGGTCAGGTCGGCACGCCGTCCGCCGAACTCGTGGGTGCCTACGGTCGTCTCCGTACCGTCGAGAGGGCACCCGACGGCTCGCTCTGGGTGGCCACCAGCAACCGCGACGGCCGCGGCACGCCGGCGGCTACCGACGACCGCGTCCTGCGCTTCACGACCGGCGAGCGGCAACCGCCGCCCGCCGGTCGCGTCGAATTCCACGCGGGTCCGGCGCAGCCCTGAGCGGGTCCAGCGCAGCCCTGATCCGCCGGCGGGCGGGGGTCAGCCCGGCCCGTCGACCGGCGCCGGGTCGGGCGCCGGCGTCGGGTCGTCGACGGTACGCACGGGACCGGCGAACCACTTCCGGGCCGAGGCGTACCACCAGACGGCGACCACCAGCAGCACCCCGCCCACGGCCAACGGCGCGTAGTTCACCGCCGACCAGGTGAACCCGTCGTTGCCGGGCACCCCGGCGGGCACGATCGGCAGCACGAAGTAGACGGCGATGACCGCGATCTCGATCACCGCGATCCAGCCGAGCAGCTTGTACTTCCGCCCGAGCGTCCACGGCCCGGGGACGAACCGGTCGCCCATCCGCAGGCGCAGCGCGATCGGGATGAGGAAGGACAGGTAGAGCCCGAGAACCGCGACGGAGACCACGGCGTAGAAGGCGATCGGGATGCCGGCCGAGCTCTCGTAGAGCGCCGGCAGGGTGAGCGCCAGGCCGGCCAGGGTCGCTCCGATGATCGCGTTGACCGGGGTGCCGTTGCGGTCGACCTTCGACCAGAGTCGCCAGCCCGGCACGGCGCGGTCGCGACTGAACGCGTACGCCATCCGGCTCATCGAGGTCACGCAGCTCATGCCGCAGAAAAACTGCCCGATGGTGGAGATGATGATGACGATCTTGAAGAAGACCGGGGTGAGCGCGGACTCGAAGATGGCGCCGGAGAATCCGCCGGCGGCGTTGACCGCCTCGACGTCGGTGGCCGCGAAGAGGAACGCCAGCAGCAGGATCCAGCCGCCGACCGCAGAGTAGAAGATGGACTGCCAGAGCCCACGGGCGGCGGCCTGCGAGGCGCCCCGGGTCTCCTCGGAGACGTGCGCGCAGGCGTCGAAGCCGGTGATCGTGTACTGGGTGAGCAGGAAACCCAGCGGCAGCACGTAGAACCAGAAGGTCAGCCCGCCGGTGTCCCCGTCACCGAAGCCGGAGTTGTTGAACCGCTCGGTGAACACGAACTGGAAGCTCTGGTGGTTGTCCGGAACGAGAACCAGGATGGCCACCACGGCCGCCGCCCCGGCCACGTGCCACCAGACGGAGACGTTCTGGAGCACGTCGATGATCCGGTGGCCGAAGATGTTGATCAGTCCGTGCAGCACCAGGATGACCACGAAGAGCAGGAACGCCTGGCGCAGCGTGCCGGCCCAGCCGTCGAAGAGCGCCGACAGGGTGAGGTTGAGGAAGGTCGCGCAGCCGTAGTCGACCGAGGCGGTGACCGCGACCAGGCCGATCAGGTTCAGCCAGCCCGTGAACCAGCCGTGCACCGGGCGTCCCATGGTGGCGGCCCACCAGTAGATCCCACCGGCGGTCGGGTACGCCGACACCAACTCGGCCATGCAGAAGCCGATGATCAGGATGAACAGCGAGATCAGCGGCCAGCCCCAGGAGATGGCGACCGGCCCGCCGTTGTTCCACGCCTGGCCGAACGTGGTGAAACAGCCGGCCAGGATCGAGATGATGGAGAACGAGATGGCGAAGTTGGAGAAGCCGCTCCACTTGCGGCGCAGCTCCTGTTTGTAGCCGAGTTCGGCGAGCCGTCGGGCGTCGTCGTCCATCGGGTGCTCGGCGGTCGGCACGGGCGTCGTGGCCACTGCACACCTCCCTGAGGTGATTCCGCGTACGAGTGCGCAAAGTGTCGACCCAGCCGATCAAGGCGGTCAATACGATGACGGTGGGAATCTCACCGCCGTCGGGCTAATTGCGTTGCCGTCCGGCCACCCCCGCCCGCATCCTTGACCTCGTGACCAGGCCCGATCACGACGGGCCCACCGCTGGGCGCTCGGACCGCCCGGCACCGCGGCGGCGCGGGGCACGTCTCTCTCTCACGTACGGCACTCGGCCGTGCCCGACACCACCCCACGCCGCCGCCCCCGTTTCTCACGGTGATCAAGAGATTTGCGTCAGAATTCGCGTTCTGTCTGACGCAAATCTCTTGATCACCCCGGAAAGAACGGGGTGGGGGTCAGGTTAGGAGGAGGCCGGTCAGCCAGAGGGCGGCGATGACCACGCCCGCGAGGAACTCGACCAGCATGGACAGGCCGGCGGCCTTGACGGCCTGCTTCGTGGACGGCCAGGCGAGCTGGTTGCTGCCCAGTCGCAGCCGCTCCGCTGCCCACACTCCGGCGACGAAGCCGAGCACCAATCCGACCACCGGCACCACGAAGAACCCGACGATCCCGAGCACCCCGCCGGCGAGCAGCGTGGACGTCGGCACACCCGTGCGTTTCAGGTTCCGCCCGGGCCACGCGTACTTGATGACGGTGCCGCCGGCGGCGACCAGCGTCGCGGCGGCGAACACCGCCCAGCCACCCGGGCCGGCGCCGCCGAAGACCGCCCAGACCAGCACCCCGCCCCAGCACAGCGGTAGCGCCGGCAGACCGGGCACCACCACGCCGGCCAGCCCCGCCAGGATGGCCAACGCGGCCACCACGGTCACCGCCGTCTGCGAGTCGGTCAGGCTCACGCTGTCACCATCCGTTGCCGCCGTCGGGCCATGCCGGGCCGGAAAAACCGCGCGCTCACTTCGCCAACCCGCGGCGCAACCGGCCGGTGATCGCCTCAGCTGGCGCCGGAGCGCCGAAGTATCTCCCCTGCCCGGTGTCGCAGCGCAGCGCCCGCAGCCGCTCCGCCTGCACGCCGGTCTCCACCGCCTCGGCGGTGACCCACAGCTCCAGCGCGTGCGCCAACCGGACCAACGCGTCGACGATCCGCTCGTCACGGTGGTCGGCCACGGCGTCCGCCCCGTCGGCGCGAATACCCTCGACGAACGGACCGGCCAGCTTCAGGCAGTGGATCGGCAGCCGCCGCAGGTACGCGAGGTTGGAGTACCCGGTGCCGAAATCGTCCACCGCGAGCCGCACGCCCAGCGCGGCGAGCCGGTGCAGGCTGCGCAACGGCTCACCCGCGCTACCCATCACGGCGCTCTCGGTCAGCTCCAACTGCAGCAGCTCCGCCGGCAGCCCGCTGGTGGCCAGCGCGTCGGCCACCGTCTCCACGATCGCCGGGTCGTCGGCCTGCCGGCCGGCCAGGTTGACGCTGACCACCAACCGGGCGTCGGGGAACTCCCGCCACCACCGCTCGGCGTCGCGGCAGGCCCGCCGCAGCACCCACTCGCCGAGCCGCACGATCAGGCCGGTCTCCTCGGCCAGGCCGATGAACCGGTCCGGACCGATCAGGCCCAGCTCCGGATGCTCCCAACGGACCAGCGCCTCCACCGCGAGCATGGTGCCCTCCAGCAGCGACACGATCGGCTGGTAGTGCAGCACGAACTCGCCCCGGTCCAGCGCCGCCGGCAACCCGGCGACCAACGCCGACCGCGCGATGTCCCGGGCGCTGCGCTCCGGGTCGTACACCGCCCACCGGCCCCTGCCCGCGGCCTTGGCCCAGTAGAGCGTGGTGTCGGCGGCCTTCATCAACTCCGAGGCGGTGGTCGCGGCGGCTAGGCACTCCACGATGCCCACGCTGGCCGAGACGGCCAGTTGCTGGTCATCGACGTGCACCGGGGCGGCTACGGCGGCCAACGCGGCCTCCGCAACGGCCACCGCGTCGCCGAGGTCGTCCCCGCCCTCGACCAGGATGACGAACTCGTCGCCACCCATCCGGGCGACCAGGTGGCCGTGGTCGGCCACGCACTCGGCCAGCCGCCGGCCGATCGTCACCAGCAGCCGGTCACCGAGGTCGTGACCGAGGCTGTCATTGATCGCCTTGAAGCCGTCCAGGTCGAGGAAGCACACCCCGACCCGCCGCCCGGGCCCGGCGGTGTCGAGAACCCGGCCCAGCGTCTCGAAGAACAACGTCCGGTTGGGCAGCCCGGTCAGCGGGTCGTGCAGCGCCTGGAAGCGAAGCCGCTGCTGGAGTTCGTACCGCTCGGTGATGTCCTCGATCATCGCGACGGTGAACCGGGGCCGGCCGTCGTCGTGCCGAATCAGCGAGACGGCCAGATCCGTCCAGACCACGCTGCCGTCCTTGCGGTGGTAGCGCTTCTCCACCCGGACCGAGTCCTGCTTGCCCTCGCTCAGCTCCTGGTACAGCTCCCACATCCCGGCGGCGTCGTCGGCGTGGAACAACGCCGACACGTTGGTCGCACACAGTTCGCCGATCGAGTAGCCGAGCATGTCGGCGAACGCCTGATTGACGTCGACGATCCGACCGTCCACCCCGGCGATGCCGATCCCGATCGCGGCGCCGGTGAAGACCGCCCGGAAGCGGGCCTCGCTGTCCCGCAGCGCCTGCTCGACCTCGTCACGCGCCTGCCAGGCCGACCGGGCGATCCGCTCCTGCTGGCTGAAGGTGCGGTCACGCAGCGCACGGGCGAACCCGGCGGCCAGGCCGCCCTGCACCGCCGCGATCCGCTCGGTCAGGTCCGCCGGCTCGTCGGCGGCGGCCAGCACCCGGCGGGGAAAATCCGCACCGAGGGCGCGCAGCGACCACTCCAGCGCCCGGGGCTCGGTGAGGTGCGCCTCCACCAGTGCCCGCCCGACCTCCTCGCCCGGGCGGGCCGAGAACGGGTCGGCCCGTACCGCCTGGGCCAGCCGGACGGTATGCACCAGCAGCAGCCGCTCGGTCTCGGCCGCGCTGAGCGGCACGAAACCGAGACGGCGTACCGCGCGGGCCCAGTCGGCGGCGTAACCCTGGGCGTCGCCCCGGCCGGCGTCGCCCCCGGTCGGATCCGGGACGGCGGCCACGGGTCAGCCGGCTGGCTGGTCGTACCGGGCGACGCCCCCGAAGGCGCCGAACCGCTCCGGGTGCTCGTCCACATCGGACGGTGAATCCGGACGCCAGAGCGGCATGTGCACGACGCCCGGTTCGAGGACGGTCCAGTCGCCGAAGAAGCCGGTGACCTGGGCGCGGGACCGCAGCGTGATCTCGGTGTCCGTGCGCGAGGAGAGCCGCTGGGCGTCCAGCATCTCCTGTGGCTGGTCCTCGAAGGTGGAGTGGGAGATGACCAGGAAGCTGCCGGGTGCGGCGGCGGCCCGCAGGGTGGCCAGGATGTCCTCGGGCCGGTCGGCGTCCGGGATGAAGTGCACGACCCCGGCCAGCAGGATGCCCATCGGGCGGCCGAAGTCGATCAGCCCCAGCTGGCGGGTCTCGGCGAGGATCCGCTCCGGTTCGCGCAGGTCGGCGTGGATCACCCCGGTCAGGTCGTTGCCGGCGAGCAGTTCCCGGCTGTGCGCGACGGCCACCGGGTCGATGTCGACGTAGACGACCCGGGCCTTGGGGTTCGCCCCCTGGGCCACCTCGTGCACGTTGCCCACGGTGGGAATTCCGGAGCCGATGTCGAGGAACTGGTCGATGCCGGCGTCGAGCAGAGCCCGGACGGCCCGACGCAGGAACTCCCGACCGGAGCGCATGGTGGCGGCGAGATTCGGGGTCATGCTGGCGATCTGCTCAGCCAGCCGACGGTCGATCTCGAAGTTGTGCGCCCCGCCCAGGAAGTAGTCGTACACCCGGGCCGCGCTCGGCCTGGTCAGATCGATCTCGGTCGGCAGTCCGTCCGGCATCAGCGTGCTCCCCAGTTCATCGCCGCGGCGCGGGACGGCACCGGCGTCGGCGGGCACGCGCGACCACCGGTCGACCCGCGGGTCGTGTGGTGTCGACCACTCTAGGCCGCGGACTCCCCCGTCCGGGAGATCCCTTCACGCTCTTTCCGCGCTCAGACGGCCGACTCCAGCAGCAGCGAGATGCCCTGCCCGACCCCGATGCACATGGTGGCCAGCGCCCGCCGGCCACCGCGGCGGCGCAGCTCCAGGGCGGCGGTCAACGCCAGCCGGGCGCCGCTGGCGCCCAACGGGTGCCCCAACGCGATGGCGCCGCCGTTCGGGTTGACGTGCTCGGCGTCCGCGGGCAACCCCAGCTCACGCAGCACCGCCACGGACTGCGCGGCGAACGCCTCGTTCAGCTCCACCACGTCCACCGCGCCCAACTCGACGCCGGCGCGGTCGAGCAGCTTGCGGGTGGCCGGAACCGGGCCGATCCCCATGATCCGGGGCGGGACGCCGGCCGCCGCCGCGCCGCCGATGCGGGCCAGCGGGGTGAGGCCGTACCGGGCCACCGCGGCCTCGCCCGCCACCAGCAGAGCGACCGCCCCGTCGTTGACGCCGGAGGAGTTGCCGGCGGTCACCGTGCCGCCCTCGCGGAACGGGGTGGGCAGCGCGGCGAGCTTCTCCAGCGAGGTCTCCCGAGGGTGCTCGTCGACCTCGACCAGCCGGGTCTCCCGGCGGCCGGCCGGCACGGAGATCGGCACGATCTCCTCGGCGAACCGGCCGTCGGCCTGGGCCTTGGCCGCGCGCTGCTGCGAGCGGTACGCGAAGGCGTCCTGCTCGGCCCGGCTGACGCCGTACTCGGCGGCCACGTTCTCCGCCGTCTCCGGCATCGAGTCGATGCCCCAGCCGTCCCGCATCAGCGGGTTGACCAGCCGCCAGCCCAGCGTGGTGTCGTGCACCTCGGCCGAGCGGGAGTACGCCGACGTCGCCTTCGGCATGACGAACGGCGCCCGGCTCATGCTCTCCACCCCGCCGGCGACCACCAGCTCCGCGTCCCCGGCCACGATGGAACGGGCGGCGGTGGCGAGGGCGTCCAGCCCCGAGCCGCACAGGCGGTTGACCGTGCTGCCCGGCACCTCCTCGGGCAGGCCGGCCAGCAGCGCCGCCATCCGGGCCACGTTGCGGTTGTCCTCGCCGGCCTGGTTGGCGCAGCCGAGCACGACGTCGTCCACGCGGGCCCAGTCCACCGACGGGTGCCGGTCGACCAGCTCGCGGATCACGTGCGCGGCCAGGTCGTCGGGACGGACACCGGCCAGCGCGCCGGCGTACCGGCCGATCGGGGTGCGGACACCGGCCACCAGGTATGCCACGGTCATCGCGAGTCCTTCGGGGTGGAGACGGCGGGGGGTGGAGGCGCCCACCGGGGTCGTGCGGGCTGCCAGCCGCCAGGATATCCGCGCCCACAGCCGATAGGTTGACGGCATGGCTCGGGCCCAGTTCAGCGCAGAGACCAGCGGCGGCGGCGCGTTCGTCCGCCAGCCCAACCGGTTCACCGGCCGGGTCACGCCGGACTCGACCTCCCCGCCCGGCGGTGGCCCGGACGAGCAGGACCGCTGGCCGCTGGAAGCCGGCCGCTACCGGCTGATCTGGTGCCGCGCCTGCCCGTGGGCGCACCGGGCCCGGATCGTGCGCGGCCTGCTCGGGCTGGACGACGCGATCTCGCTGGGCACCGTCGACCCGATCCGGGACGAGCGGGGCTGGGCGTTCGCCCTCGACCCGGACGGCTTCGACCCGGTGCTCGGCGTCAGCTTCCTCTCCGAGGCGTACCTGGCCACCGACCCGGACTACACCGGCCGGGTGACCGTTCCGGCGCTGGTCGACACGCTGACCGGCCGGGTGGTCACCAACGACTACCCGCAGCTCACCCTCGACTTCTCCACTGAGTGGCGGCGGCTGCACGCCCCGGACGCGCCGGACTTGTACCCGGTCGAGATGCGCGCCGAGATGGACGCGTTGATGGCCGAGATCCACACCGACGTCAACAACGGCGTCTACCGGTGCGGCTTCGCCACCTCGCAGGAGGCGTACGACGAGGCGTTCCGGGCGCTCTTCGCCCGGCTGGACGCGCTCTCCGACCGGCTGGCCGGGCAGCGGTACCTGATGGGCGACACGATCACCGAGGCCGACGTGCGGCTGTTCACCACGCTGGTCCGCTTCGACGCCGCGTACCACGGGCATTTCAAGTGCAACCGGCAGAAGCTGACCGAGATGCCGGTGCTCTGGGCGTACGCCCGGGACCTGTTCCAGACCCCGGGCTTCGGCGAGACGGTGGACTTCGACCACATCAAGCGGCACTACTACGGCACCCACCGGGAGATCAATCCGAGCGGCATCGTGCCACTCGGACCGGACGAGTCCGGCTGGATCACGCCGCACGGGCGTGGCTGAGCCGGCTCGGCCCGGCACCACGACCGCGCCGGCAACCCGGGCGGACGTCGCGCGCCGGGTCGCCGGGTGGGCCGCCGCCGGCGCCGGACTGGCCGGTGCGGTCGCGGTGACGGTCGCGGTGATCGCCGGTCCAGGGCCGGGGGTCACCGGGTACGTCAGCGAGGCGGGCATCGCCGGCAACGGCCACGCCACGACGTACCGGTTCGGGATCCTCGCGCTGGCCGGCTCGCTGCTGCTGCTCGCCGCGGCCCTGCCCCCCGGGGTGCGGGCGGCGCCCGCGCTGCTCGCCGCCGGTGCGGTGTTCACCGCCGCGTCCGGGTCGGTGACCTGCTCCGCCGGCTGCCCGCTGCCACCGTTCGAGCGGGCCACGGTCGCGGACCTCGTGCACGGCGGCGCGAGCATCGCGGCGACCGCGTCGGTGGTGTTCGCCATGGTCGCGCTCGCCGTGTCCGGCCCGGTCGATCGGGCGGTACGCTGGCTGTCCGGCGGGGCCGCCGCGCTGAGCCTTCCGCTGTGCGCCACGGTGGGGCTGGCCCTGCTCGTCATCGGTCGGGGCGCCCTGGTGGGCGTGCTGGAGCGGCTGATCCTCGCGCTGGCGATCCTGTGGGGCCTCACCACCGCCGCCGCGCTCGCCCTCACCCGCAGGTGAGAAGGGCCCCCGTGTGCGGCTGGCCGGTGCGCGTGTAAGGAGCGTCACCCCGACTGCTCCTTGCGATGACCCGCCATCGGCGTATCGTCGGCTGGCGATGACCAATGTCTGGGACCTCACCGTTCGCCTGTATGTCGATCTTCGACTGCAGGCCAGCGGCATCTGTCCGGCGTAGCTGCGCTCCCACGCCTAACCCGTTCAGCCCAGACAATTGGATCAATTCTCATGCCCTTCGGCCTGCGCAAGATTCCCTTCTCCGTGCAGATCCTGCTCGGCCTCGTGCTCGGCGTGGCGCTCGGCTTCCTGGCCCGCACCAACGACCTGAGCTGGCTCACCAGCACCCTGCACACCGTCGGCAGCCTCTTCGTCCAGCTCCTCAAGCTGGCCGTGCCGCCCCTGGTCTTCACCGCCATCGTGGTCAGCGTCGTCAGCCTGCGCGGCGTGGCCAACGCCGCCCGGCTCGCGCTGAAGACCCTGATGTGGTTCGGCATCACCGCACTGATCTCGGTGGCCATCGGCATCGGCCTCGGCCTGATCGTCAACCCGGGCCGGGGCGTGACCCTCGACCTGGGCGGCGCCGCCCCGCCGAAGAACACCGGCTCGTGGACCGACTTCCTCACCGGCATCGTGCCCACCAACCCGGTCGGCGCGTTCGTCGAGGGCAACGTGCTCCAGATCGTCTTCCTCGCCCTGGTGGTCGGTGCCGCGGCGCTGCTGGTGGGCGACGCCGCCGAGCCGTTCGTGGCGCTGAACCGCTCGCTGCTGGAGATCGTCCAGAAGGCGCTCTGGTGGGTCATCCGACTCGCCCCGATCGGCACCCTCGGCCTGATCGGCAACGCCGTCGCCTCGTACGGCTGGGACCTGCTGGCCCCCCTCGCGAAGTTCACCACCGCCGTCTACGTCGGCTGCGCCATCGTGCTGTTCGTGGTCTACCCGCTGGTGCTGATCACCGCCGGCCGGCTCAACCCGCTGCGCTTCTTCGCCGGCGCGTGGCCCGCGATCGAGCTGGCCTTCGTGTCCCGCTCCTCGGTGGGCACCATGCCGGTGACCCAGCGCTCCGTCGAGCGGCTCGGCGTGCCCCGTGAGTACGCCTCGTTCGCGGTGCCGTTCGGCGCCACCACGAAGATGGACGGCTGCGCCGCGATCTACCCGGCACTGGCCGCGATCTTCGTGGCGCAGGTGTTCGGCGTGGACCTCGGCGTCACCGACTACCTGCTGATCGCCTTCGTCTCGGTGGTCGGCTCGGCGGCCACCGCCGGCCTGACCGGCGCGATCGTGATGCTCACCCTCACCCTGAGCACTCTGGGCCTGCCGCTGGCCGGCGCCGGCCTGCTGCTGGCCATCGACCCGATCCTGGACATGGTCCGGACCGCCACCAACGTGGCCGGGCAGGCGCTGGTGCCGACCGTGGTCGCCGCCCGGGAGGGCACCCTCGACCGGGCCGCCTACGAGTCCGCCGGGCGGCGGGACCTGACCGACCCGGAGCCGGTCGCCGACACCCGGCCCGAGCGGCGGGACGAGCTGAGCCCCGTCCCCGCCTGACCAGTTCGCATCGACGGCGACGGGCCCCTCCCCGGGGGGCCCGTCGCCGTTTTCGAGAGGATGACGACATGAGTTCCCTGTTCACGCCGCTGGCCCTGCGCGCGGTCACCCTGCCCAACCGGATCGCCATGGCGCCGATGTGCCAGTACACCGCCGGTCCGGACGGTCTGCCCACCGACTGGCACCTGATCCACCTCGGCAGCCGGGCGGTGGGCGGGGTCGGGCTGGTGCTGACCGAGGCGACCGCCGTGCTGCCGGAGGGCCGGATCAGCCCGCAGGACACCGGGCTGTGGTCCGGCGCCCACGTCGACGCGTGGCGGCCGGTGAACGCGTTCGTCGCCGAGCACGGCGCGGTGCCCGCGGTTCAGCTCGCCCACGCCGGGTTCAAGGCCTCCACGTACCGTCCGTGGGCTCCGAACCGGGGCGGCGTGCCGGACGCCGAGGGCGGCTGGACGCCGGTCGGCCCCGGGCCGGAGCCGTTCGTCGCCGACTACCGGACGCCGACCGCTCTCGACGCGGCGGGCATCGCCGGCGTCGTCGAGGCGTTCGCCACCGCCGCCGAACGTGCCCTGGCCGCCGGCTTCGCGGCCGTGGAGATTCACGCCGCGCACGGCTACCTGCTGCACGAGTTCCTCTCGCCGCTGACCAACCACCGCACCGACGCCTACGGCGGCGACCGGACCGCCCGGATGCGGCTCACCCTGGAGGTGGCCCGCGCGGTGCGCGCCGCGGTCGGAGAGAACGTCCCGGTGCTCACCCGGATCTCCGCCACCGACTGGGTCGAGGGCGGCTGGACGATCGAGGACAGCGTGGTGCTCGCCAGCGAGCTGGCCGGTGTGGGCGTGGACCTGGTCGACGCCTCCTCCGGAGGCGTACATCCGGACGCGCGCATCCCGCTCGGCCCCGGCTACCAGGTGCCACTGGCCGCCCAGATCCGCCGCGAGGCCGGCGTGCCGACCGGCGCGGTCGGCCTGATCGTCGAGCCGGAGCAGGCTGAGCAGATCGTCGCCGGCGGCGAGGCGGACCTGGTGCTGCTCGGCCGGGAGTTGCTGCGCGACCCGTACTGGCCGCGCCGGGCCGCCGCCAAGCTCGGCGTCGCGTACAGCGGACCCGCGCAGTACGCCCGCGCCTCCTGATTCCCGCCGGTCGGGCGGCTGCCAGGCACGGCAGCCGCCCGACCGTCAGCCGGCCAGGTGCGACCAGTCGCCCTCCAGGTCCTGCCAGGTGCCCTGTGCCGCCACCGTGCCACCGAGCAGCACCACCACGTGGTCGGCCCGGACCAGCGCGGCGCGCTTCGCGGTCGAGCCGACCACGGTCACCCCGTGCGCGCGCAACGCCTGCCACAGCGCCAGCTCGGTGGTGACGTCCAGCGCCGACGACACGTCGTCGGCGACCAACAGTTCGGTACGCGGCGCCAGCGCCCGGGCGAGCGCCAACCGTTGCAGCTGGCCGCCGGACAGCCGGGTGCCCTTGTGCCCGATGAGCAGGCCCAGCCCACCGCCCGCCGCGGCGAGGTCATGGTCGAGCTGGGCGGTGCTGACCGCCCCGGCGGCGTCCACCTGGTGGCCGAGCGCGATGTTGTCGGCCACCGTGCCGGAGAGCACCCGGGGCAGCTGGCCGACGTAGCCGACCTGGTTGGGGCGCAGGAACAGCTCGGGCTCGGTGACCGGGTCACCGTTCCAGGACAGCTCGCCGGTGTGGTGCACGATCCCGGCCAACCCCCGCAGCAGCGAGGACTTGCCCGAGCCGACCGGGCCGACGACCAGAACCAGCTGCCCGCGTTGCACGGTCAGGTCCACGTCCCGGACGGCGACCGTGCCGTCGGAGTGCACCACGCCGAAGCCGCGCAGCTGCAGCCGGCGCAGCGGATGCCGTGGCGGCGGCGTCGGCGCGGGGGCCGTCCCGGCGGCCAGGTCGACGGCGGGCACCCCGGCGGAGTACGCGTCCACCCCGGTCATCGCCACCGTGCGTCGGGTCCAGACCCGCGCGGAGGGCAGCTGGGAGATCAGCGAGGCGGTGGTCCAGGCGAACCAGCGGGCCGCGCCGAGGGTGGAGACGGCCACCAGCACCGCCCCGGCGGAGAGCTCGCCGGTCAGGTAGAGCGCCCACGCGCCGATCGGCAGCAGGCCGCTGGCCACCGACGGCGTGGAGCGCGACCACACCTGCACCGAGATCTCCCGCCGCTGCCGGTCGCTGCGCAGCACGTCCAGATCGGCGAGGTGGCGCAGCACCGCCGCGGTCGCGCCGGCGAGCTTCACCGTCCGCGCCGCGGAGAGCGCGGAGACCAGCGCGGTGGCGAAGGCGGCCCGCGCCGCGACCGTCGCCCGGGCCGCACGCTCAAGCTTCGGCCCGAACAGCGTCGCGGCCAGCCCGGAGACGACCATCGTGCCGAGGAAGAACAGCGCCGGTACGACGCTGCCGGTGACCGCCGTCATGGCGACCACCAGGACCAGCGCGACGGCCTGGTCCAGCACGTTGTCGGCGAGTTGGACCACCCGCTCGGTGTCACCGCCCTGCGCCACCACCTCCGCCGGGGTGTGCGAGCTGACCCGCCGCGGCCCGGTCTGGCCGTGCACCAGGCGCAGGCCGATCCGCAGCATCTGCCGCACCCACCACTGCGGGAACCAGACGTGGGTGTAGTACGGCAGCGGGAGGGTGACCAGGAGCCCGGTCACGATCCCCAGCGCCGGCAGGTACGGGTTGCCGGTCCCGTCGACCAGGTCGGCCCAGAGCCAGGGCAGCACCGGACCGTCCAGTCCGAGCAGGCTGAGCCCGAGGAACAGCACGATCGCGGCCAGCCCGTACCGGGGGTCGTTGGTGCAGAGCCGGAAGATCTCCCGCAGGGTCCGGGCCGGCGGGACGTGCGGCAGCGGCGGCGGGTCGGCACGTTTCGGCTCGTCCGGCTCGACCGGCGCGGCCGGCTCGACCGGCGGGGCCAGCTCGACCGGCGGGGTCACCGGCCCGCTCGGCCAGGCATCGACCGGATCGGGGGCGACCAGCAGGTCGGTGCCGGCGCCGCTGCGGCCAGCCGGCACCGCTGCCGCGTACGCGGCGGCGTGGCTGGTCGCGAGCAGCTCGGCGAAGCGAGTCGACGTTTCCAGCGGGCCGGCCTCGACCACCGAGCCGTCGGCCAGCACCACCACCTCGTCACAACGACGCACCGAGGAGAGCCGGTGCGCGATGACGATGCCGATCCGGTCACGCAGCAGCCGTTCGGTGGCCCGCTGCACGCGTGCCTCGGTGACCGGGTCCAGTCGCGCGGTGGCCTCGTCGAGGATCACCACGTGCGGGTCGCGGACCAGGATCCGGGCGAACGCCACCAGTTGCTCCTGACCGGCGGAGAGCACGTGCCCGCCCTCCCCCAGCCGGGTCGCCAGCCCCTCCGGCAGTTCGGCGATCCAGCCGGCCAGGCCCAGTTCGTTCAGCGCTCGGGCCGCCGCGTCGAGCAGCTCCGGGTCGAAGAGCGCGACGTTCTCGGCGAGCGTGCCGGCCAGGATCTCGGTGCGCTGCGGCACCAGCGCCACCCAGCGGCGCAGCTGCTCGACGTCGAGGTCGCACAGGTCGGTGCCGCCGAGAAAGACCGTTCCCGGCGGCACGTCGACGGCCCGGGTGAGCACCTTCGCCAGTGTCGACTTGCCCGAACCGGTCCGCCCGATCAGCGCGTACGAGCGGCCACGCGCGAAGGTGAGGCTGACCCCGCGCAGCGCGGCTCCCCGGCCGCTCTCCGGCCCGCTCACCTGGTACCCGAACGTCAGGTCACGGATGCGCAGGTCACCGTCGATCGGGCTGGCTCCGCCGACGGGCTCCTGCCGGGCCTTCTGGAGCAGCTGCACCCGGGCCCACGCGCCGAGGGCCTCCTGGAGCTCCGGCACCATCCGGCTGACGTGCTCGGCAGTCGCCCCGAAGGCGAGGGCGAGCAGCCAGATGGCGGTGAGGCGGGCCGCGTCGATCCGGTCGGTGGCCAGTGCCCAGGCCCCGCCGAGCACCACCACCCCGATGCCGGCCCGGATCGTCGCGGTCGCGGCCGTCGCCACGCGGGCGGACAACACCCAGACCAGGCGGCCCCGGGACAGCACGGCGGCGGCCCGCCGCGCGTACAACCGCAGCACGTACGGCCGGGCCAGACTGGTCCGTACGTCGTCCTGGCCGTGCACCGCCTCCTCCATCACCGCGGCCAGGTCCGACCAGGCCTCCTCCTCGGCCATGCGGGCCGGACCGATCCGCGCCGTGGGCCGACGCAACCCGACGCCGAGCACCACCGTGAGCAGGAGCATCGCGATCCCGGCCGGCCACCACACGGCCAGCGCGACGATCATCGACAGCAGGCCGACGCACAGCCCCTGGGCGAGTCGGGTGCCCTGGTTGCGGACCGCCGACGCCACCTGGTAGACGTCGCCGTCGATGCGGTCGAGCAGCTCACCCACCGGGGTGGTCTCCAGGGTGGGCAGGTCCTGCCCGAGCGCGACCCGGCAGAGCCGCCGGCGCACGTCGGCGGACCAGTCGGCGGTCAGGCCGGCCATCAGCAGGCTGACCGCCAGGTCCGTGAGGACCACGGCAACCAGCGCCGCGGCCAGTACGGCGAAGAAGCCGGTCGAGCGATGCACGAGCACCGCCCCGGCCAGGGC
The DNA here is from genome assembly GCF_003667455.1 of Micromonospora sp. CV4. NCBI lineage: Bacteria > Bacillati > Actinomycetota > Actinomycetes > Micromonosporales > Micromonosporaceae > Micromonospora > Micromonospora sp. CV4. The sequence goes on from NZ_RCVI01000279.1 coordinate 17,408, forward strand.
CGACGCGCCCGCCTGACCGGCGGCGCCGAGTGCGATCAGGATGACCACGATCGTCAGGCGACGTGGCGAGGTGCCCCACAGATCACGGAGCAGGCGCATCGGAGTCCTCCGGACGTGGGTGGCGGAGAACTCAGCGTGCCTGTCGGGACCCTGTCCACTCAACCGATTTAACCGCTCTGAGCAGGGCTTCCGGGACGTCCCTCGCGTCGGGATCGTCGTTCGCGCTGATCTGCGTCGGGCGGATCCCGCTGATGCTTTCGGGCGGTCCCGGTGGACGTCGCCGCGGCTGCCCGTCCGGGGCGGTCGGTCCTGCGAGCCATATACCTGTGAGTCATAAATATGCCTGCGAGGTATCGGGCTCGTTGACGACCTCGACCCGGGATCGCCCGGGAAGTGCGTCTTCGGGGGTGATCCACTCGATATCGAGGATGTCGCGGTGTCCAGGGCTTGCGGATGCCCCGATATCGACGATACCGAGTCGATCAACCCGCAAACCGGCCCATCCGAGGCGGCACCGATCCGCGAGCCCGTCCGGCCTGTCCGATATTGTGCGGTTTGACGGTGGCCGGGTGCACCCGGGGGCTGGAATCGTCGCGGGCGCGGGGTCGTTACATAGCCTGACGATCGCAGCACCACCGCCAGATCACCCACCCCTCGGGGCTGGGATGACAGCGAGGTCGGGATGGAATGCCCCGTGGGTGCGCGTCGTTGCAGACCCCCGACCGACCGGACCAGCACCCGCTCGCCCGAGGGTGCCGACGGGCGGGCCAGCCCCGGAATGACCCCGGCCCGGCGGTCGTTGCAGACCCGACCGACCGCACCAGCACCCGCTCACACGGGGTGCCCATCAAGGGCCGATCCCGGAATGACCCCGGCCCGGCGGTCGTTGCAGACCCGACCGACCGCACCAGCACCCGCTTCCACCGGGTGCTGATGGACGGGCCGACCGCGGAATGACCCCGGCCCGGCGGCCGTTACACATGGACCCGGCGCCACGAGCCCCCGCGCGTAGGCCGCTGGACCCCCGGCGCCACGAGCCCCCCGCTTGTCGGCCGCCGACCTAAGACTTTCCCCGTGTATGAGAGCGCCGGACGAGGTGCTTGCACCCTGCGTGCCGTTCCCCCGAACAGGCGTGTGGAGTGTCTACCCCCGTGAAGGAGCAACCCTCATGAACACGATCATTCGTAAGAGCATGCTGTCCGTTGCTGGTCTGGCGTTCGCCGGTGGTGTGTTCGCCGGTCCGATCGCCGCGCACGCCGCCCCCGTCGAGGGCAAGCCGGTCGCTGTTGCGGTGCAGGCGGTCAAGGCGCAGGGCCCGCAGTCGCACATCGACCTCAACGACGAGCAGACCGCCAACGTGAAGGCGATCATCGCCGCGACGAAGAAGGCGGGTCTGCCCGAGCGGGCCGCGGTGATCTCGATCGCCACGAGCCTGCAGGAGTCGAAGCTGGAGAACCTGGGCCACCTCGGCGACATGAACGACCACGACTCGCTGGGCCTGTTCCAGCAGCGCCCCTCCAGTGGTTGGGGTACGCCGGAGCAGATCACCGATCCGGAGTACTCGACGACCGCGTTCCTCAAGGGCCTCAAGCAGGTCGACGGATGGCAGGACATGGCGTTGACCGACGCCGCGCAGACCGTGCAGGTCTCCGCCTACCCGGATGCCTACGCCCAGTGGGAGCAGCAGGCCACCGACCTGGTCGCCCAGCACTGGAACAACTGACCCACCGCACAACCCGACCGACCGCTGGCCGGCACCCCGCACACGGGGTGCCGGCCAGCGGCATGTCCACGACCGGATCGTGAACGGACGGGGGCGGGCGGCGGACCGGGAAAAGGGCGGTCAGAAGAGGACTGTGGCGAGCGTGCCGACCGGCTGGAAGCCGCAGCGTTCGTAGACCCGGCGGGCCGGCAGATTGAAGTCGTTGACGTACAGGCTGACTGTCGGTGCGACCCGCAGGAGCGCGTCGCGCACCACCGTCGCCATCGCGGCGGTGGCGATCCCGCGGCCCCGCCACTCGGGCGCTACCCAGACGCCCTGGACCTGCGCGGTCCGCTTGGTGACCACGGCCAGTTCGGCCTTGAACACGACCTTGCCGTCGACGAAGCGGGCGTACGCCCGGCCGGCACGGACCAGGTCGTTGACCCGCCTGCGGTAGCTGCGTCCGGCGTCCTCGGCCAGCGGGGAGACGCCGACCTCCTCGGTGTACATGGCCACCGCCGCCGGAAAGAGCCGATCGACCTCACCGGCGCGGACCTGGCGCACCTCCGGGTCGACCGGTACGGCCGGCAGCGCGTCGGTGGCCAGCAGCGGCTGGTTGGGGCGGACGTCCCGGGCCGGACCCCAGATGTCGGAGAGACGGTCCCACAACCCGAGGACGGCGTCAGCGCGGCCGACGATGGAGGAGCACAGGCGCTCCTCGCCGGCGAGCAGGTCGGCGAAGGCGGCCACCGCGGCGTCGGAGGCGAGCACCGGAGTGAGGTTGCCGCCGAGCCAGCAGAGCGATTCGAGGTTGCGCCGGGCGCCGTACCCCAGGATCCGGCCCTCGGCCCGCCACCAGGACAGCCCGCGCGCGGCGATGCGCTCGGCGACCTGCGCGCCCGCGAACGGGTCCAGGTCGAGCAGTCGCTCGACCGCGCGGCGCTCCGATTCCCCCAGTTGCCGTACCGGCACCGTCAGCACGTGTACCAGCCTGCCAGATCGCACCCCCACCCCGCCGGTCGAGTGGCAAGGCCCGTCTCAGACCGTCACCGGCTCGTCGGCCGGGCTGGTCGCCCTGGTCCGGCCGGCCCACCGGACGACCGGGGGCACCAGGGCACCGAGCAGGAGGAACAGCCCACCGAGCACCAACCAGCCGGGCACACCCCAGCCGAGCGCGAGGGTGGTCACGACCACCGGTGCGAGCATCTTCCCCAGCTCGTAACCCATGCCGTACGCCCCCTGGTACTGCCCCTGCGCGTCCGGCGGCGCCAGCCCGAACGAGATCCCCCATCCGGCGGCGGAGTGCCACAGTTCCCCGATCACGTGCACCAGCGCCCCGCAGCCGAGCAGGCCCACAGCGCCGACCGTCGGAAGCGCGCCGCTCGCGGCGAAGAGTACGCAGGCCAGCGCGATGGCCACCCCCGCCCGGCGGGCGGCGCGGGCGGCCCCCGGCAGGGTGACGGCGCTGCGCGCGGCGCGTACCTGGAGGAGCACCACCAGGACGGTGTTGACCAGCGTCAAAGCGGAGATCATCCAGGCGGGTGCGGCGGTGTGCCCGGCGATCCACAGCGGCAGGGCGATGGTGAGCAGGCTGAAGTGCATGGACATCAGGCCGTCGAGCAGGGTGAAGGCGAGGAACGGGCGGTCCCGCAGGGCGATGAGCCGGGGTCCCTGCGTCGGGGCCGCGACGGGCGCGACGGTGGGCAGGCGGACGAAGACCGCTGCGGCCGCCAGCGACGCCGCCGCCGCGGTCAGGATCAGCGCGACGTACCCGGCGCGGGTGTCGGCGGCGATGGCGAAGCCGCCGAGGACGGCGCCGACGGAGATCCCGACGTTGGTGGTGGCACGCAGGTAGGCGCGGGTGTGCACCCGCTGGTCGGCCGGGATCGCGCCGGCGATCAGCGCGCCCCGGGCACCCCGCTCGACCGCGTCGGCGAGCGCCGTGGCGGCGCCCACCAGCAGGAAGGCGGGGAACGACCGCACGGCGATCAGGCCTGCGGTCAGGGTGCCGGCGGCGATCAGCCCGCCGACCTGGGCGCCGCGCGGGCCGAGGCGGTCGGCAAGGTAGCCGCTCGGCGCGCTGGCCAGCACGCCGACCAGGGCCGAGATGGTCAACCCGACGCCTACCTGGGTCGCCGACAGGCCGACCGACCGGGTGAGGAAGAGCGCGCTGGACACCAGCCAGAGGCCCCGACCGACGGTCTTGACCAGGGTGCCGAGGGTGAGGACGCGGGCCGGGCCGTGCGGGGGAAGCAGGCGCATGACCGACACTCTAACAATACGTACGTACGGTTTGTAAAGCGCGACCTTGTCGGCGATGCATTGCCGATATATCGTTGATGCATCAGCGACAGTACGCAGAGAGGAAGAGCCCCATGAGGTTCCATCGACAGCAGCACCCCCTGCACGAGGCGCGGATGCGGGGCTTCGGCTTCCCGCCCGGCCCGCACGGCCACGAGCACGGTGGCCCTTGGGGCGGCCGGGGTCGAGGCCGCGGCCGGGGTCGCCGCCCCAACGTCCGTGGCGCCGTGCTGGCCCTGCTCACCGAGCGGCCGATGCACGGCTACGAGATGATCCAGGAGATCGACTCCCGCACCGGCGGTGCCTGGCGTCCGAGTCCTGGTTCGATCTACCCCACCCTCCAACTGCTGGAGGACGAGGGGGTGATTGTCGCCAGCACGGAGGAGTCCGGCGGCGGGCGGAAGCGGTTCACGGTCACCGAGGCCGGTCAGGCCGAGGCCACCGAGGCCGCGCAGACCCCACCGTGGGCGGACGTCGCCCAGGGCACGGTGAGCAGCTGGCACGACATCCGCGACTCCGGTGCGCAGGCGATGAACGCACTGCGCCAGGTGATGATGAACGGCACGGACGACCAGCGGGAGCGGGCCGCCCAGGTGCTCGACGAGACCCGGCGCAAGCTGTACGCCATCCTCGCCGAATCGGAGTGACACCGAGCAGAGCTGCCGCCCCGCTGGGGCGGAGCACCGCCACCGCCACACGCGAAAGGAGCGGCCGTTCCCCCTCGGGAACGGCCGCTCCTTCGTACGGCGGTGGTGCGGTGGATCAGTGCACGGTGACGGTCGGGCCGGTGATCAGCCCGCGCAGCTCCTCGGGAAGTTCGGCGCCCATCTCGTCGGCGATCCGCAGCGCCTCCTCGATCAGCGTCTCCACGATCTGCGCCTCGGGCACCGTCTTGACGACCTTCCCCTTGACGAAGATCTGGCCCTTGCCGTTGCCGGACGCGACGCCGAGGTCGGCCTCGCGGGCCTCGCCCGGACCGTTGACGACGCAGCCCATCACGGCCACCCGCAGCGGCACCGGCAGCCCTTCCAGACCGGCGGTGACCTCCTCGGCGAGCTTGTAGACGTCCACCTGGGCCCGGCCGCAGGACGGGCAGGAGACGATCTCCAGGCCGCGCTCGCGCAGCCCCAGCGACTCCAGGATCTGGTTGCCGACCTTGATCTCCTCGACCGGCGGGGCGGACAGCGACACCCGGATGGTGTCACCGATCCCCTCGGCGAGCAGGGCGCCGAAGGCGACCGCCGACTTGATCGTGCCCTGGAAGGCCGGGCCGGCCTCGGTCACGCCCAGGTGCAGCGGGTAGTCGCACTGCTCGGCCAGCTGCCGGTACGCCCGGATCATCACCACCGGGTCGTTGTGCTTGACCGAGATCTTGATGTCCCGGAAGCCGTGCTCCTCGAACAGCGAGCACTCCCACAGCGCCGACTCGACCAGCGCCTCGGCGGTGGCCTTGCCGTACTTGCTGAGCAGCCGCTTGTCCAGTGAGCCGGCGTTGACGCCGATCCGGATGGGCGTACCCGCGGCGGAGGCCGCTGCCGCGATCTCCTTGACCTTGTCGTCGAACTGGCGGATGTTGCCCGGGTTGACCCGGACCGCCGCGCAGCCCGCGTCGATCGCGGCGAAGACGTACTTGGGCTGGAAGTGGATGTCGGCGATCACCGGGATCTGCGACTTCTTGGCGATGGCCGGCAGCGCCTCGACGTCGTCCTGGGACGGCACGGCCACCCGGACGATCTGGCAGCCCGACGCGGTCAGCTCGGCGATCTGCTGGAGGGTGGCGTTGACGTCGGAGGTGAGGGTGGTGGTCATCGATTGCACGGACACCGGCGCGCCGCCGCCGACCGGAACCGAGCCGACCATGATCTGGCGGCTCGCCCGGCGGGGAGCGAGCGGCGGGGGCGGTACGGCAGGCATACCGAGACTGACAGCGGTCACTTCAGCACTCACCTTGGGAAGAGCGTGATCGGGTTGACGACGTCCGCGGTGATGGTCAGCAGCGTGAACACGCCACCGATCAGGATCACCACGTACGTGAAGGGCATCAGCTTGAGGTAGTCGACCCGCCCGGGGTCGGCACGGCCGATCCGCGCGTAGAGCCAGGACCTGGCGCGTTCGAACCAGGCGATGGCGATGTGTCCGCCGTCCAGTGGGAGCAGCGGCAGCAGGTTGAACACCCCGATGAAGAAGTTCAACGAGATGAACAGCGTCACGAAGAGCAGCCAGGCCTTGTTGGCGAACGCCTCGCCGCCGAGCCGGCTGGCGCCGACCACGCTGATCGGGGTGTCCACGTCACGCTCACCGCCGGTGATGGCGGTCCAGAGGGCGGGGACCTTCTGCGGCAGCCGCTGCAACGCCTGGACGGTGCCGACGGCCAGCTCGCGGGTGAAGTCGCCGGTGGCGCCGAACGCCTCGACCGGACCGTACGTCACCCGGGTCGGCGTGGTGGGCACGAGGCCGACGCCGAGTGCGGCGACCGGGGCGACGGTGCCCTTCGGGTCGTCGAGCGGCGGGCGCTGGGTCTGCGCGAGCACGGTGCTCGTCTTCGCCGGCTGCCCGTCGCGCACGTAGTCGATCTGGGCGGTCTCGCCGGGCTTGAGCCCGCGCAGGGTCACCAGCAGCTCGCCGTAGTTGTTGATCGGCGTGCCGTTGATCGAGGTGATCCGGTCGCCGTCGCGCAGCTGGGCCTGGGCGGCGGGGCTGGCGACGTCACCCGGGGCGCAGGCCCGCGGGGCGTTCTCGGGGACCACGCAGTCGGACAGCGCGATCACCGCCGGCTCCTGGCGGATCTGCGCCTCGGTGGTGGGGAAGTCGCGGTTGGGCAGGCCCAGCGACACGGCGGCGATCCAGATCGCGATCAACGCCAACGCGAAGTGGGTGATCGAGCCCGCGGACATCACGATCGTCCGCTTCCAGACCGGGTAACGCCACATCGCCCGCGGCTCGTCGGCCGGGTCGACGTCGTCGTCTTGCGCGGTCATCCCGACGATCTTGCAGAAGCCGCCGAGCGGAATGCCCTTGACGCCGTACTCGGTCTCACCCCGCTTGAACGACCAGAGGGTGGGGCCGAAACCGACGAAGTACTTGGTGACCTTCATCCCGAACGCCTTGGCGGTCAGCATGTGACCCGCCTCGTGCAGGCTCACCGAGACGAGGATGGCCAGGGCGAAGAGCGCCACCCCGAGCAGGTTTGCCATCAAATTCCTTCCACCGAACCCGCGATGATCTCCTGCGCGTGCGCACGCGCCCACGACTCCGCCGCGAGCACGTCCTCGACGGTACCCGGTTCGTCGAAGTCCGGAGCCTCCTCCAACACCCGTTCGAGGGTGTCGACGATGCCCAGGAAGGGCAGCCGACCGGCCACGAACGCCTCGACGCACTCCTCGTTCGCCGCGTTGTAGATCGCCGGGCGGCAGTGACCGGCCTCCCCGGCGGCCTTGGCGAGCGCCACGGCCGGGAAGGCCGCGTCGTCCAGCGGCGCGAACTCCCAGGTGTGCGCGGTCGTCCAGTCGACCGCGGTGGCGGCCCCCGGAACCCGGTCCGGCCAGCCGATACCCAGCGCGATCGGCAGCCGCATGTCCGGTGGGCTGGCCTGGGCGATCGTCGAGCCGTCGGTGAACTCGACCATGGAGTGGATCACCGACTGCGGGTGCACCATCACGGTGATGTCGGAGTAGGGCACGTCGAAGAGTTCGTGCGCCTCGATCACTTCCAGGGCCTTGTTGACCATCGTGGCCGAGTTGATCGTGACGACCGGCCCCATGTTCCAGGTCGGGTGGGCGAGCGCCTGATCGGGCGTGACCTCGGTCAACTCGTCGCGCCGCCGCCCACGGAACGGTCCGCCGCTGGCGGTGACGATCAGCCGGCGCACCTCGCCGCGCGACCCGGAACGCAGGCACTGGGCCAGCGCCGAGTGCTCCGAGTCGACCGGGACGATCTGCCCCGGCCGCGTCACCGCGGCCTTGACCAGCGGGCCGCCGGCGACGAGCGACTCCTTGTTGGCGAGCGCGAGAGTACGACCACCGCGCAGCGCGGCCAGCGTCGGTGCGAGCCCGAGCGAGCCGACCACCCCGTTGAGCACGATGTCGCACGGCCACTGGGCCAACTCGGTCATCGCGTCCGGCCCGGCCACGATCTTGGGAAGCTTGAAATCGCCGGTGGCCCAGCCGCGCCGGCTCGCCTCGGCGTAGAACGCCAGCTGGAGGTCCTGCGCGGCGGACGCCTTGGCCACCCCGACGGCGTCGACGCCCAGTTCGAGGGCCTGCGCGGCGAGCAACTGGACGTTGCCACCTCCCGCGCCCAGGGCGACCACCCGGAACCGGTCCGGGTTGCGCCGGACGATGTCGATGGCCTGTGTGCCGATCGAGCCGGTGGACCCGAGCAGGACGAGGTCGCGGGGGGAAGTCACCGTGCCATTCTTCCCCACGGTCGCTGGACGCCCGCTGGGAGCCTCAGCCCGCGCCGGCCACCTGCGCGGTTTCGACGGCGGTCAGGCGGGGCTGACGCAGAAGACGACGTCCAGGTAGCCGGAGCGCTTGGCCCAGTTCGAGTAGTGGTAGTCGGCGAAGCCGGGCGCCTGGGCCTCGCACAGCGCGTCGGCCTGCGCCTCGTCGGCGACGGACTGCTCGATGCGGGCCAGGACCCGCCACGTCCCGGATCCGCACGGGGTGATCTCGTACACCACCGTGGCCGCCTCGCCGACGTTGCGCACACACTGCCCGACCTGCACGAACTGTTCGTCGCCGCTGGCCCTCGCGGTGGGCGGAGCCGCCGGGGTCGGGCTGGCGTCGGCGCTGGCCTGCGCCGAGGGCGTGTCACGGGAACCGGCCCACTCGATCACCTGGAACACCACGCCCACGATGCCGGCGATCGCGGCGGCCGCCCCGAGCCAACGCAGCACGGCACGCAGCCGGCCCGAAGCGGTGTCGTCATCCATGCCGACCTCCGACCTGTCGCTGCCCGGCCCAACCTGAGCCGGCGCCGATTTTCGATGTCCACGATGGCACGGGTCCGGCAGCGGTTCCGCACACCCTGACGCGTCGGGGCGTCCGCACGGCCGCCCGGCCCGTGGCCTGTCGACGCAGGTCATCGGCCCTGCGGCGGGCGTGGCCGCCGAGCCTGGGCGAAGCCGACGGGCGGCCACTGTCCGATGTCCGACCGCTCTCGCCGCGATGCGCCGAGCCGATCGCGACCCCGCCGAGTCGTAGCCGGGCGACCTACCGGACGAGCACCGGCGAGCACCTCCCCGATGATCGACTCCAGTTCGGCGATGTCGGGGTGTCCCCCGTACCCGGACACCCCGACATCGCCGAGACCGTGTCGATCACTGGATCGGCCGGACGAGCGAGGGCCGCCGGAGCGGCCCTCGCTCGGGACTAGCCGCCGTTGAGAACGAACTGCGACCCCGGCTGGATGACGATGTTGCCGTCCGCCGAGTTGGTGATGGTCACGTTGGTCAACGTGGCGTTGCCGCGGGCACCGCTCATCGCCAGGATGCCGGCGCCGTTGTTGGACTTGTCGATCCGCACGTTGGTGATCGCGACGTTCGGCATGTTGCCGCCGCCGTTCTTGAACTGGATGCCGTCGTAGGTGGAGTCGTAGATGTCGGTGTCCCGGATCGTGACCCCGACGATGTCTCTGGTGGCGGGGAAGAGGGTGATCGCACCGAACTCCTGGTCCTCGTTCCAGAAGGCGCCGCCGGTGCGGTAGAGCCCGTTGTTGGCGATCAGCGTCGTCCCGGAGAAGGGCAGCGGGTCGTGGTCGGTCGCCAGCATGATGCCCGGGTAGTTCGCGGTGTCGTAGATCAGGTTGTTCTCGATCGAGTTGCCGTAGCCGCCGTAGATGGCGACGCCGTTCGCACGCCAGGGCAGCTGGATGGTGTTGTTGACAAAGTGGTTGTCGTGGGCGATGTCGACGGTGCGGTCCTTGACGTACGGGTTGGCCCAGATGGCGAGCGCGTCGTCGCCGGTGGTGCGGAACGACGAGTTGAACACCCGCGAGTTTCGCGTGCCGTTGCTGAAGTTGATGCCGTCGGCGTAGGTGTTGCGGATCCGCATGCCGCTGAACTCCAGCCCGTCCGCCGGGCCCCAGAGGTCGGGGATGTTGTCGTAGTCGCGACCCACCCAGACACCCACGTTGGCGTGCTCGATCCAGACGTTGCTGATCCTGGTGCCCGTCCCGAATCGGCCGTTCAGACCCACCCCACCCTCGGCGTTGCCGTCACCACCACGGATCCGGCCCGAGCCGAAGATGGCGATGTCGGAGATCTGGGTGTTCTTGTCGATGTCGAACCCGAAGTTGCCCTCGTGCGGGTGGTTGATGCCGCCCACCACGTTCTGCGGCTCGGTCAGCGTGTAGAGCTGCGAGTGCCACATTCCGGCGCCCCGGATCGTGACGTTGCTGATGCCGACCTGGTTGTGCGTACCCCGGTTCAGCGGGTCGTCGGTCAGGATCTTCTGCTCCTGCCGCCACTGCCCGGCCGGGATCCACACGCAGCTGATGACGCCGTTCTGGTCGTCGGTGACCGCCCGCTGGATGGCGGCGGTGTCGTCCAGCCCGTCGTTCGGGACCGCGCCGTACGACGTGATCGAGGTGCAGCCGGCCGGCTGGCTCGCCGCCGGCGCCACCTGCTCCAGGTCGATCATGTCGATGACGTAGAACGAGGCCGAGTCGCCGGCGTCGCGCTGCAACTTGAACCGGGTGCCGGCCGGGTACGACTGCGACAGCAGCGCGTTCGACTCGTCGAACAACCGTCGGGCGTCGGCCTGCGGCGTGTTGGTCAACGCCTCCGGCCCGTCCGTGTTGCCGTAGAGCCAGCTGTGCCGCGACGAGAGCGTCAGCTTCCGGGAGAAGACATCGTTGATGTAGAGGCTGATCGTCGCCTCGATGCCGCCACCACCGGGCGCGTCCGGAATGGAGTTGCGCACCACGATGGCGTTGGCCGGGTTGGTCGAGGTGAACTGGACGAACTGCCCGGTGCTGTTCAGCCGTACCGACTTGCGGCCCGAGGACTCGCTGGCGAAGTTGGTGTGGCCGAAGGTGCGCAGCGGGTCGGCCTCCAGCAGGGTGCCCTGGTACTGGGCCGCCTCGGCCTCGTAGGAGACGTACGGGACCGCCGCCCCACGCCCGACCACGATCGACTGGCTGAAGGCGTTGTTGGTCTCGTTGGTCTCGGCGACCGCGTTGGTGGCGTCGGCGGTGGCGGTGATGGTGGCGCCGCCGCTGGTGGCGGTCCAGCTTCCGCTGACGGCCACGGTGACCGTCGCGCCGGCGGCGACCGAGGCGGTGTTGGTGTTGAGCGTGGTGCCGCCCACCACCAGCCGGGTGACCGTGGTCGCGCCGGTCGCGGTGGTGCCACGGTTGCGGACCGCCACGGTGAACGTGACGGACGCCCCGACGGCCGGGTTCGGCGGGTTGGAGGCGATGCTGAGGACCTGGAGGTCCGGCCCCGGGGCCTGCGCGACCACCAGCGGCGAGGGCGCGGTGTAGCTGTTGTTGCCGTTGTTCTGCTCGACGATCGTGTTCGTCGGGTCGACCACGGCCGAGACGCTGTAGCTGCCCATCGGCCGGGTGCCGGCGTTGAACGAGACCGTCGTCGAGGCGCCGGCGGCGAGCGCGCCCACCGTGGCGCTGCCGACGACCGCGCCGGCCAGGCTGAAGTTCACCGTGGTCGCTCCGGCGGCGGCGGACCCGATGTTCTGCACCACGGCCGCGAGGGTGACCGGGCTGACCTCGCTCGGTGACGCGGGCGACCAGGTCGTCGAGCTGATGACCAGGTCGGGGTTGGGTGCGGGCGTGCCGCACACCTCAAGCTCGGCCACCTGACCCGACGGCGCTCCGCTGTTTGCCGTGAACCGCAGCTGCACGTCGGCGGTGGTCGCGGTGACCGGGATGCGCACCACGTTGTTGCCCTGGACGAACTGGTAGCTCGCCGCCGACACGAGGTTGGTGTACGCGGACGACGCCTGGTCGCGGCCGAGGACCTGGATGGTCTGCGTACGGGTGCCCCAGGCCGGGTCCGGGTTCAGCTTGACGGTGACGGCCGAGACGGAGTGGTTGGCGCCCAGCGCCACGGTCAGGGTCTGCGGGTAGCCCGCCGCGCCCTCCCAGTACGTGCCGAGCTGCCCGTCGTTCGCCTTCTCGGGGGTGAAGGTGAAGGTGGAGCCGCTCGCGGTCATGGCCTTGCCCTGCGCCACGTTGGTGCAGGCCGGCGGATTGGTACCGGTCCGGGTGACGGTGTTGCTGTTGCCGGACAGGTTGCCCGCGCCGTCACGGGCGCGGACGTAGTAGGAGACGGTCGCGGTCGCCGGCTGGGTGTCCTGGTACGTGAGGACGGTGCCCAGCGTCGCGATCAGGCTGCCGCCGCGATAGACGTTGTAGCCGGCCAGGCCGCTGCCACCGGAGTCGGTGGAGGCGCCCCAGGTGAGGGTGATCGTGGTGCTCGACTGGGTGTACGAGAGGTTGCCCGGCACGCTCGGTGCGGTCGTGTCCGTGCCGCCACCGCCAGAGCCGTACACCTCCAGCTCCGACAGTTGCCCGGCCGGCCAGCCGCTGTTGCCCGTGATGGTGATCCGCACGTATCGGGTGGAGGTCTGGTTGAAGTTGATCGTTACCGTGCTGCCGCTCGCCGGGTTGAAGGTGTAGGTCTGCGACGCGACCAGGTTGGTGAGCGACGAACCGTTGGCGCTGCCCTGCACGCTCAGGGTCTGCGTGCGGGTCGCCCACCCGGCGGTCGGCAGCTTCAGCACGACCTGGTTGACGGCCTGCGACGAGCCCAGATCGACCTGCACCCACTGGGGGAAGGAATTGTTGACGCTCTCCCAGTAGCTGCCCGCGTTGCCGTCGACGACCTTCGACGAGTCGTAGACGTCGGCGTGGCCGCTCTCCTGGGTCGGTCGACCCTGGGCGAGGTTGGTGGCTGCCGGGGCGAAGGCGGTGCTCGTCGCGGCCGTCGTGTCGGCTGGGCGGGCGGCGCCTGCCGGATTCGCGACGGCCACCGACCCGACGGTGGCGATCACCGTGGCCGCGGCTGTCGCCGCCACCATCCTGAACAGATTCGTTCGTCTCATCACTGTCCTGTCGTTCGGGGGACGGTGCCGCGGGGAGACCACGGCGTGGGCGTGACTCGGCGCATCGTCAGCCGACGCGTGGGGGCGCGCCGGCCGGTTTGGGGGGAGATGCCAGAGAGGCGAGGTGGTGGCGGCAAGAAGGGGAGAAGTACCGCCAAAAAAGGCGGTCCGCCGGAACTTGCGACGCAATGCAAAGAATCAAGCACGCCTTTGTCGAGATTTTGCATGACGTTGACCAGATGTTACTGACGTGCTACGAGGGCGTCAACACTTCGACCGCCGTGACTATTGACGGCCACCCATCTGCCGGTATCCGGCGGACATGGAAGGGCCCCTGTCGACGCCAGGTGTCGACAGGGGCCCTTGCCCCGCCTCAGCGAGGCGGGAGGTCAGCTGGTCGGGGCGCGCAGGACGAAGGTCTCCAGTTCCTCGCCGCCGTACCAGTCGGTGCGCAGGCCCACGTGGGCCATGCCCAGTCGCCGGCAGACCGCCATGGACGGATCGTTGCCCGGCGAGACCAGCGCGTAGATCTCCGGCGTACCGGTGGCGAACTCGCGCGTCATGACCGCGCGGGCCGCCTCGGTGGCGTAGCCGTGGCCCCACGAGTCCGGATGCAGGTGCCAGCCCATCTCGATGTTCTCGGTGAGTCGGGTCTCGTCCAGCCCCGGTATGGGCTTCAGCAGCACCGTGCCGGCCACCAGCCCGGTGTCCCGCACCTCGATCGCCCAGGTGCCGTAGCGGCCATTGTCGTCGGCGTGCCGGTCCTGCCAGATTCGCAGCCGCTCGGCGGCCTGCCCCGGCTCGGTCATCGGCAACCCGGGCGACACGGCGAGCCAGCGGGTGATCCCGGGACGGGAGTAGATGTCGTAGATCCGGGCCAGATCGGTCGGGCTCGCGGTCCAGTCACGCAGGATCAGGCGTTCGGTGGTGAGAACGGTCATGGCCGGCGATCTTAATGAGTGGCGGGCCGGACGACGGGGAAAGAGATCGTGGTGGGCAGCGGATGGCAGCGGACAAAGCGGATCATCAACGCCGCGTTCCGCCCCGTGCGCGGACGGGACCTGTCACTGCACGCCGCCGCGATCACGTTCTACGGGGCGATCGCCGTGGTGCCGGTCGCCCTGCTGGCCATCTGGCTGACGGCGCTGGTTGCCGGGGCCGACCGCGTACGCCGACTCACCTCGTACGCCGTGGAGGCGCTGCCCACCGCGATCGGCACGCCCCGCGCGGTGGCCGCGCTGGTCGACGCCGGGACGGAGTTGACCCCACTGCTGGCGCTGGCCTCGCTGCTGCCCGCGTCGCTGTACGGGGAGGGTCTGCGCAGGGCGTTCGTCTCGGTGGCCGCACCGCGCACCGACGAGCAGCTGATCGGCTGGCGGGGCCGGCTGCTGCTGCTGCCGCTGCTCGCGCCGGCCCCCGCGCTGCTGCTGTCGATCCTGCTGGCGCTGCCGCTCACCACCGGCCTGGTCCGGCAGGGCGGTTGGATCGGCGCGCTGGGCGTGGTGCTGTCGTTCCTGGCGGTCTGGCTGGTGCTCACACCGGTGCTGATGTGGGTGTTCCGGGTGGTCGGGCCGGCGTCGCCGGACTGGCTCTCCACGCTCGGGATGGGGTCGTTCACCGCGGCGAACCTGTCCGGCTTTCTGCACGGCTTCGTGCTCTTCGCCTCCCTCCCGCTGGACCTGGGCGTGCCGTTCGGCGGCTTTGACGAGATCGGCGCGGGCGTCGCCGTCCTCCTCTGGCTCTACCTGTTCCACGTGATCGTCCTGGCCGGCTACTCGGCGACCCTGGCCCTGTCCGGCTGGCGCGCCCGACGGCAGAGTTGACCAGGGGGTTCGCGGGACCGGGCGAAGGGGCTGACCTGGCGGACGGCTCCGGCTAGGCTGCCGCGGCATGAGCAGCGAACTTCCCGGCCGCGCCGACGTCGTGATCGTCGGTGCGGGGCACAACGGTCTGGTCTCCGCCATCCTGCTGGCCCGCGCCGGCCTGGACGTCCTGGTGCTGGAGGCCGCCGACGTGATCGGCGGCGCGACCCGCACCGAGAACCCGTTCCCGAAGGTGCCGGGGCTGCGCCACTCCACCGGCTCGTACCTGCTCGGGCTGATGCCGCCGGAACTGCTCACCACGCTCGACGTGCGGATCCCGGTGCTGCGCCGCGACCCGCACTACTTCCTGCCCACGCCGGGCGGCCTCGGCTCGCCGTACCTGCTCTTCGGCAGTGACACCGCGGCGACCCGGGCCCAGCTCGCCGAGTTCTTCTCCCCCGCCGACGTGGCCGCCGACGACGCCATGCAGGCCGAACTGGCCGCGCTGCGCGAGGATCTCGCCCCGGCCTGGCTCGCCGAGCCGCTCACGGCACAGGAGACCGCCGACCGACACGTCCGTCCGGCGCTGCGGCAGGTCTTCGTCGACCTGGTGCAGGGCTCGGTCGCGGACTACCTGGCCCGGTTCGAGTTCCGCTCCGAGCTGCTGGTCAGCATGTACGCGGTCACCGACGGGCTCTCCGGGCTGAACGCCGGCCCGGACGACCCGGGAACCGGTCACAACTTTCTCGTGCACAACATGTGCAGGCTTCCCGGTTCGGGTGGCACCTGGATGATCGCCGAGGGCGGCATGGGCACCGTGTCGCGCACCTTCGCCGACGCCGCCCGCGCCGCCGGCGCGACCATCCTGACGGGTACGCCGGTAACCGCGGTGGCCCTGGACGGCGGCGCGGCGAGCGGTGTCGTGCTCGCCGACGGGCGGCAGGTCGCCGCCCGGGTGGTGCTCGGCGCGTGTGACCCGTACCGGTTGATGGACCTGTTGCCCGACGGGGCGCTGCCGGCGCCGCTCGGCGAGCGGATGGCGGCGGTCCGCCGCCCCGGCACCACCCTCAAGCTCAATCTGGCGCTGACCGGGCTGCCGCACTTCTCCTGCCTGCCACCCGGCACGCCGAGCCCGTTCGGCTCGACCATCCACCTGCTGCCCGGCTCGGCGTCGCTGGTCGGCGGCGACGCCACCTCGCCGATGGCCGCGCTGCGCGCCATGTGGGCGGACGTGCAGGCCGGACGGCTGCCGGCGGAGCCGACCATCGAGTGGTACCTGCACACCACCGTCGACCCGTCGCTCTCCGACGCCGCGGGGCACCACTCGTCGGCGCTGTTCGTGCAGTCGGTCCCCTACGAGCTGACCGGCACCACCTGGGACGCGGCGCTGCCCGGCTACGTCGACCGGCTGATCGGGATCGTCGAGCGGTACGCCCCGGGCACCGCCGACCTGATCGCCGACGCGGTGCCGCTGCCCCCACCGGGCATCGAGGCCCACTTCGGCATCACCGGCGGGCACATCCACCACGTCGACAACACCGTCTCGTTCGCCGACCGGATGCCGTACGCCACCGGGATCGACGGCGTGTACGCCGGCAGCGCCGGCTGCCACCCGGCCGGCAGCGTGATCGGCGCCGCCGGCCACAACGCAGCCCGCCGCATCCTCGCCGACCTAGGCCGCTGACCCGCGCCGGGACGAGCCGGCGGAGGGCCGCAGGTCACCGGGACCCCCGATCAGGTAGAAGGCGACCAGCAGGAGGTACGCGCAGAGGCTGAGGATGGGGTCGACGAAGACGATGGCGAAGGCGATCAGGTAGAGCAGGGGCTTGAGCAGGATCCGCCGTGCGACCGCCCGGACCAGCCGGGGATCCAGGTCGGGGCGGAGCAGCCCGCGTCGGCGGGCCCACCACCAGCTCAGATTGACGAAGAGCGCCTCACCCAGCACGGTCCCGACGTAGAGGGCGGCGGTCAGCCGCTGCTCGGTCGCACCACCGCGCAGGTTGTCCGACAGCAGGTCGGCGGTGAACGGGATCGTGGCGATGAACAGCAGCACGAGCAGGTTGAAGACCAGCAGCAACTGGTCGACCCGGACCACGTACCGCCACAGGTTGTGGTGTGCGATCCAGACCTGTCCGGCGATCGCGAAGGTGATCACGTACGCCAGGTAGGACGGCCAGGCGTGGGCGAGGGCGTCCGGAAGCTCCCGCCCGCTCTCCCGGGCCGGACCGGTCTGGAGCAGCTCGACGGCCATCACCGTCAGCACGACGGCGAAGACCCCGTCGCTGAACGTCTCCACCCGGGCGGCGTCCCGAGCCATCTCCCGGCCGCGCCCGTACCGGTACTCGGTCTCCTGTGCGTCCGCCCCCGCCGCCACACCACCAGAATCGACCCCCCAGGGGCGGCGGGGGGCGGAATCAGCTCAGCGCCTCGCCCGCCGGCGCCGGGGTTTCCGCGTCCACGCGGTGGGCGCGGACCTTGTGCCCGACGCTCGTCAGGCAGCGACCACTGGGCAGGTCGAACCGCCAACCGTGCAGCTGGCAGGTGAGCTGGTCACCCTCGACGATCCCGAAGCGGGTCAGGTCCGCCTTCAGGTGCGGGCAGCGCCGCTGCACCACCCAGTCGCCCAGGGTGATGTCCTCGGCGTCGGTGGTCCGCTCGTGCTCGTCGTACCAGCCCTCGGCGTACTGGAGCCGCTCCTCGGAGAGGCACTTGAAGAACGCGTAGACGAACTCGTTGTACTGGCCGATCCGCGCCGCCGAGAACCGGCAGGAGAGGAAGAGCGAGTTGACCCAGTCCACCTCGTCGATGAAGAGCAGGTGCTCGATCAGCGACCGCTCGGTACGGAACCGGTAGCGGACCTTCTCGTCGGCGTACGGCCGGACCTCCTTGCCCGGGAAGTCCACCACGATCGACTCGACGCTCTCACCGTCGTAGCCCACCAGGTCGAAGCGGACCGGCCCGCCGACGCCCTTGGCCAGGTAGATCGACTCGTCGAGCAGCGGCTCGATCCGGCTCTTCATCTGGGCGAGCACATCCACCTCGGGGTGCCGCCAGGACGCCTTCTCCGCCTCGATGACGGGCCGCTTGCGCTCCCGCATCTCCTCCAGGTGAGCGACCTTGTTCGCGAAGAACTCGTCGACCGGCACCGGGTGGGTGGTGGTCGCGCCCTCGGTGGTGACCTCGGCGACGCTGCCCGGCAGCAGCACGATCCCGTTGGTCCCGCCGACCTTGGCGTACTCCGCCATGAAGACGGACTGGTCGGGGAAGATGTTGCCCTCGTCGCCGTGGATGTCGTTGAACTGCCACAGCGCGTCGTCCAGGAAGCACGGCGGGCCGGCGATCGGGAAGACGTGCGACGCCTTCAGGTCGTCGATGTAGCGCCACGTCCGGTCGAACTGCCGGTCGCGCTTCTGCTTGCCGAACGCGGTCTTCGCCGCCTGCGGCAGCTCGTAGACCATCGGATACCAGATCGCGCCGGAGAACTGGAGCAGGTGCGCGTGCACGTGCCCCAGCTCGGCGAAGACGCTGAGATCGGTCGGGCGGGCGTCGTTCTGGTTCAGCAGCCGCACCCCGTCGTACTCCACCCAGAGCGAGGAGTCGCCGATCGGGCCGTCGGTGGGGCTGGTCAACGCCTGGATCATGATCTTCAAGCCGCCGGGCAGCTCCACGACCTGCTCGTTGGGCGCCTTCAGGAACTTCGTGAAGCCCAACGCCCGCAGCTCGTCCTCCATCTCGGAGGTGGGGAACTCCGGGAGCAGGACCGTGGCGTCCTTGGAGACGAAGTCCCGCAGGTGCTTCGCGTCGAAGTGGTCCCGGTGCAGGTGGGAGACGTACAGGTAGTCGACCTGACCCAAAGTCTCCCAGTCGAGCAGGGAATTGTCCGGAAATGGAAACCAGGACGCGAAGTAGGCCGGGTTGACCCACGGGTCGCACAGGATGCTGCCCGCGGCCGTGTCGATCCGCATGCTGGCGTGCCCGGTTCCGGTCACTCGCACCGCACAGTCCCCCTCAAACAGACAATCAGGTGTACGCCAAACGCTACCGGAGGGAGTCTGACCGCCGCCTCGCGACGCCCGTAGTGCCGTCCGGCCCGGATGGGCGGGCCCGTTGCCCGGGAAACCCCCACCGCGCTGCACCGGGCAGGAGGCGTGCCAGACTAACCGGAGATCCGATCGCGAGGGAAGGACCGACAGTGGCAGGAAGCGAGCCGGTAACGTCGCCAGATCAGCGCAAGCCCGGGCACCGTAAGTCCGGACGGATCGGCGCGGTCCTCACCGCGCTGGCGCTGCTGGCGATGATCTGCGGCAACCACGAGGGCAGGGTCGAGGACATCTGGCTGGTCGGCCTGGCCGTGCTGCTGCTGGTCATCGTGATCGGCGACGCCGTGCTGCGCCGCAACGGTCTGCGCTCCTGATCGAGCGCCCGCCGCCGGACGACCGGCCGACGACGCCGAGGGCCCGCCCCCACCCGGGGACGGGCCCTCGTCCGTACGCGTCGGGTCAGCGCCCGAAGAGAATGTCCTGCACGTCCTTGAGCGCGGCGTCGACCTCGGCCTCGAAGTAGCCCCCGGGCACCAGACCGAACCGGAGCGTGTCCAGGTCCTTCGGGTTGACCGGCATCGGGTTGCGGCCCTGCATGCCGCCCAGCAGGGTGTCGAAGAAGCGGTCGACCTGGTCCGGGTCGTACCCGCTGCCGAACCGGCGCACCTGGAAGCGACGCCGGATCTGGTCGACGCGGTACAGGTCGCTGCCGGGAGGGCCGGCCATCGGCGGACCACCCATCGGCGGGCCGGCCACGGCGGGCGGACCGGCCATCGGCGGACCACCCATGCCCTGCTGCGGCATCGGGGGCGGACCGGCCGGGCCACGGCGCATGTCGCGCAGGTCCCGCTCGGGCATCCGGATCTCAGCGGTCATGTCGGCACGACCGTGCCGACCGGCCTCGAAACCGTCGAAACGCGGCTCCTCCGGCGGGTAGCCACCGGGCGCGCGCTGGTCGTCGGGGCCGTAGCCACCGGGCGCACGCTGGTCGTCCTGCCCGTACCCGCCGGGCGCACGCTGGTCGTCGGGGCCGTAGCCACCGGGCATCCGCTGGTCGTCCTGGCCGTAGCCACCGGGACCGGCCGGCAGGCCACGCGGCGGGACGCCGTGCCCGCCCATCGGCCCGCCGGGACCCATCGGGCCCGGACCGGGCGGGCCGCCCGGGCCACGCGGCGCGTCGTAACCGCCCCGAGGGGCGTCGTACCCACCGGCGAACGCGCCGGTCGGCTCGTCGTACCGGCCGTAGCGGTCGGGCGGGCCGGCCTGCGCCGGCATCGGCCGGGGCGGCATCGGCTGCGGAACCATGCCGCGGTCGTCGCGCATCGGCGGGCCCATCCGGTCCGGCGGACCCATCCGGGGGTCGCCGCCGCGCCCGGCTGCGCCGCGCTCCTCAAGCTCGGCCAGCTGCCGCTCGACCCGGTCCAGGTGCAGGTCGACCTGCCACTCGTCGTAGCCGTTGAACCGGACCCGGAAGACGACGTCGTGGACCTCCTGGGAGGCCACCGGCGCGCCGACCTGCCGGCCGTCGAGCGTCGCCTCGACCCGGTCGAGGAAGGCATCCACCTCGTCGACCTTGTATCCCCGGCGGAGCGCCTTGCGCCGGAAACGCTGACCCTGACTCGCCACTATGTCTCCTGGTCTCGTTCGCCACGCCCGGTCACGCCGGTGCCTCTCCGGCGCGGTCGGTGTTGGTGTCGTTGTCCTCGGCGGCGGCGAGCTGGCCACACGCGCCGTCGATTTCGCGACCTCGGGTGTCCCGAACGGTGGTGGACACCCCGGCGTCGCGCAACCGCCGGACGAACTCCCGCTCAACCGGCTTCGGGCTCGCGTCCCAGCGGCTGCCCGGCGTCGGATTGAGCGGGATGAGGTTCACGTGGGCCAACTTGCCGGCCAGCAGCCGCCCGAGCAGGTCAGCTCGCCACGGCTGGTCGTTCACGTCCTTGATCATCGCGTACTCGATCGACACGCGACGGCCCGTCCGGGCGGCGTAGTCCCACGCTGCGTCCAGCACCTCGGCTACCTTCCAGCGCTGGTTTACCGGCACGAGTTCGTCGCGCAGATCATCATCGGGCGCGTGCAACGACAACGCAAGGGTCACTGAGAGGTCTTCGCTGGCCAGTCGGCGGATGGCCGGAACCAGGCCGACCGTGGAAACGGTGATGTGCCGCTGCGACAGGCCGAGCCCCTCCGGAGCCGGGCTGACCAGGCGGCGGATCGCCGCGATCACCCGAGAGTAGTTGGCCAGTGGCTCGCCCATGCCCATGAAGACGACGTGCGACAGCCGCGGCGGAGAGCCGGCGACGGCACCCGAGGCCGCCACCCCGGCCAGGTACACCGCCTGGTCGACGATCTCGGCGGTGGACAGGTTGCGGGTCAGCCCGGCCTGGCCGGTCGCACAGAACGGGCAGGCCATGCCGCAACCCGCCTGGCTGGAGATGCAGACGGTGACCCGGTCCGGGTAGCCCATCAGCACGCTCTCCACCAGCGCGCCGTCGTGCAGCCGCCAGAGCGCCTTGCGCGTCGCGCCGTCGTCGCAGGCCAGCTCGCGCACCGGGGTGAGCAGCGTGGGCAGCAGCTGGTCGGCCAGCCGGTCCCGGGTCGCCGCCGGCAGGTCGGTCATCGCCTGCGGGTCGCGGACCAGCCGCCCGAAGTAGTGGGTGGAGATCTGCTTGGCACGGAACGCCGGCTCGCCCAACCCGGCGACCAGGGCCTGGCGGCCGGCCAGGTCGAGGTCAGCGAGGTGCTGCGGTGGCATGGAGGCCCGGCGTGCGGCGGGGGCGTCCGGGGTGGCGGGGATCAACGGCAGGCTCGTCATGGCTGGTCCAGTGTGTCACGCCGTCGGCGGCAGGTACCCGTCCGGAGGTGTCGAACCGGCCCCGACCGCCGGGTCGGGATGACCGGGACGCCGTGATCCATGCCTCAGTTCACCACCGGCACGAAGACCGCCAACAGCAGGTACGCCGTCGGCACCGCGAACAGGATCGAGTCCAACCGGTCCATCAGGCCGCCGTGGCCCGGCAGCAGGTTGCTCATGTCCTTGACGCCGAGATCGCGCTTGATCATCGACTCGGCCAGGTCACCGAGGACCGCCGCGCAGGAGACCGCCAACCCGAACAGCGCACCCCACCAGGGGGCCAGGTCGAACATCAGCCAGAGCAACAGGGCGCTGCCCAGCGCCGCCGCGGTGACCGAACCCGCGAAGCCCTCCCAGGACTTCTTCGGGCTCACCGACGGCGCCATCGGGTGCCGACCGAAGGACACGCCGGCCGCGTACCCACCGGTGTCGGACAGGACCACCGCGATCAACGTGGCCAGGATGCGCAGCGGACCGTCGTCGGGAGCCGCCGCCAGCAGCGCCGCGAACCCGCCGAGGAACGGCACGTAGACGGCGATCAGGGTGGCCGCGGTCAGGTCCCGCTGGAAGCCGGCCGGACCGTCGCCCAGCCGCCAGATCATGGTGCCCAGGACGGTGACCAGCAGGCCCAGGCTGAGCGCGTCCGGGCCGGCGAACCAGGCCAGGCCCACGGTCAGCACGCCACCGGCGACCAACGGCACCAGCGGCGGGTGGGCGCCGCTGCGCCGGACCGCCCGGGCCATCTCCCAGATGCCGACGGCGATGGCGGCGGCGATCACCGGCAGGAACGCCAACGGGTAGAAGACCAGCGGCACCACGATCAGCGCGCCGAGACCGAGCCCGACCCCGATGGCCGCCGGCAGGTTGCGGCCGGCCCGCCCGGTGCCCACCTGCTGGGTGGCCGGTCGGTCCGCACTGGCCCGGCGTCGGCCCTTCGGCCGCCGGCCGGACGGTGGCTCCGACGCGGTCACCGCGTCCTGGTCCGGCGCGAGGTCGGCCCGAACGGGCGCGAGCTGCGCGGTCGGATACCCGGAATCGTCGTCGTAGTTGACCGGACCACCGCGGTCGTCGAAGCGCTCCGGGCCGTCGTACCGACCCGGGGCGTCGCCGCCGGCGGGCGGGCGGTCCGCGTACCGGCCGGCACGGCCCCGGTCGTCGTACCGGTCGGGCTGGTTCCGGTCGTCCTCGTACCGGTCCCGGTCGTCGAAGCGGTCGCGCCGGTCCCGGTCGTCGAAACGGTCCCGGTCGTCCGGGCGGACCGGCCGGCCGGGCTCGTCGTACGGTTCCGGCGGGTACGGGTCGGCGTACGGGCGGGTGCGGGGCTCGGCGTACAGCTCAGGGCCGGCGGCCGGGCGACTGTTCCACTGGCCCGCTTCGAGCTCCTGATCGGGCCAGGGCAGGGCCACCGGCCGCTCCGGCCGGTCCCAGCCGCGGGGCTCGCCACTGTAGGGGTCGGGGTGGGTCATCACGCACCGCGACGCGGCACGAGAACCACCACATGACGCAAGACCACAAGCATCCCCTACAGGCGCGACTTCGTTCCTCTGGTCGACCGCCCCGACGGTCGGTCGATTCCCGGGGTTCACCACCCGGTGGCCGGGAATCCTGCCGAGCCTACTGCACCCGCCGGATCGGCACGGCGGACGAGGCACGGCGACGGGGATCGCCCTGGTCGCCAGCCCCCCGTGTCGTTGGCACACAGCCATCCGGTACGACACCTCAGGTGGGATCCGCAGCCATCGATCCGACTGGCGGCCTGCACGATCAGGTACTGAGTCGAGCACACCCCGTGTGGTCCGCTGGTGCGGCGCGCCGGCGCGAAGCCTGCGCGTCCGACGGGGGAAGGACACACACATGTACAAGGTCAGTCTGGCGGCGCTGACGGCGGCCGCCATGGTTCTGGTAGCGGGGTCACCGGCCGCCGCCACCACGACCGGCACCAAAATCACCATCGATCGCCACGCCAGCGAGCTGTACCTGTTCGAGCCGCCGGGCGCCGAGCCCGGCGAGGCGTACCCGGCGACCGGGGTCGAGGCCACCGCCCGCAACTGCCCGGCCGGCCCGCACCTCATGTCGGCCTCGCTGGTGCAGGACGGCCTGCCGACCCTCTGGGCCACCTCGGGACGGGGCGCCGGCGAAATCCAGTGCGACGGTGGCAGGGTCGAACTCGGGATGGCCTTCGCCCGGAGAAATCCGGTACTGCACCCGGGCAAGGCCACCGTTCGGTTCGCGCTGCGCGACTGGTACACCGGGGAGCAGCTGGCCGAGAGCACCAGGACCGTCTGGATCCCCTGCTGACGTACGACGCGAGGCCCGTCCCCGGCGTCCGGGACGGGCCTCGCGGCAGATCAGCCGACGAGCGGCCAGAGGATCACACCTCGAGCAGCTCGGTCTCCTTGTGCTTGACCAGGTCGTCGATGCTGGCCACGTAGCGCTGGGTCAGGTCGTCCAGCTCCTTCTCGGCGCGGCGACCGTCGTCCTCGCCGGCCTCGCCGTCCTTGACGATCCGGTCCAGCTCCTCCTTGCCACGGCGGCGGACGTTGCGGATCGCCACCTTGGCCTCCTCGCCCTTGTGCCGGGCCACCTTGATCATGTCGCGGCGGCGCTCCTCGGTCATCTGCGGGAGCAGGATGCGCAGCTGGTTGCCCTCGTTGTTCGGGTTCACCCCGAGGTCCGAGTCGCGGATCGCCTTCTCCATCGCATTGATCTGCGAGTTGTCGTACGGCTTGATGATCGCCATCCGCGGCTCGGGGATCGCGACGGACGCCATCTGGGTCAGCGGCGTGGGGGTTCCGTAGTAGTCGATGATGATCTTGGAGAACATGGCGGGGTTCGCGCGACCGGTGCGGATGGCCCCGAACTCCTCCTTGGCGTGCTCGACCGCACGCTCCATCTTTTCCTCGGCCTCGAGGAGGGTGTCGTCGATCACCGGTCTCCTCGCCTCCTTCTGTGCTCGTCGTGGGCTCTGCTGAAAGTCACCGGGACCGCCGCTGCCGTCGCCGCGGGCGGAGCGGGGCTCAAGCGGTGATCAGGGTGCCGATCTTGTCGCCACCCACCGCGCGGATGATGGTGTCGTCACCCTGCGCGCCGAAGACCAGCATCGGCAGGCCGTTCTCCATGCAGAGGCTGAACGCCGCCGCGTCGGCCACCCGCAGGTTGCGGCGCAGCACCTCGGAGAAGGTGATCGAGTCGAGCTTGCTGGCGGTGGGGTCGATCCGGGGGTCGGCGGTGTAGACGCCGTCCACGCCGTTCTTGCTCATCAGCACCACGTCGGCCCGGATCTCCAGCGCCCGCTGGGCGGCCACCGTGTCGGTGGAGAAATACGGCATCCCCGCCCCGGCGCCGAAGATGACCACGCGGCCCTTCTCCAGGTGCCGGATCGCCCGCAGCGGAATGTACGGCTCGGCCACCTGCGCCATGGTGATGGCGCTCTGCACCCGGGTCTCGATGCCTTCCTTCTCCAGGAAGTCCTGCAGGGCGAGGCAGTTCATCACGGTGCCCAGCATGCCCATGTAGTCGGCGCGGGCCCGGTCCATCCCGCGCTTCTGCAGCTCCGCGCCGCGGAAGAAGTTGCCGCCGCCGACCACCACGGAGACCTGCACGCCGCGGCGGACCACGGTGGCGATCTGCCGGGCGATGGCCTGGACGACGTCCGGGTCGACGCCGATCGCGCCGCCACCGAACACCTCACCGGAGAGCTTCAGCACCACCCGACGGGCGCGTCCGGGCGGCGGCGCCGTCGGATCCTCCACCGCCAGCGTCCGGTCACTCACAACCTGCGTCATCCGCCCCGCCCTTCCCCACGCGCACGCCCCGTGCGGCGCGTACCGCGAACCTGCCGCTGCCGACCCTATGTGACGAGGAGGCCGCGGTGCCTGTCACGTACACCGGCGGCCTCCTCGTCGACGTCTCCTGCCCACGGGCGCCCGCGGCGCCCGGCGGCGGCTCAGGCCTGGCCGACCTCGAACCGCACGAAGCGGGTGACCTCGATGCCGGCCTCGGCCAGCATCTGCTTCACCGACTTCTTGTTGTCGGCCACCGACGCCTGCTCGACCAGGACGTAGTCCTTGAAGAAGGCGTTCACCCGACCCTCGACGATCTTCGGCAGGGCCGCCTCGGGCTTGTTCTCCTCGCGGGCGGTCTGCTCGGCGATGCGCCGCTCGGACTCGACGACCTCGGCCGGAACCTCGTCCCGGGTGAGGTACTTCGGCCGCATCGCGGCGATCTGCATGGCGACACCACGAGCGTCGGCGTCGCCCGCCTCGTCGCTCTTGCCGGTGTACGACACCAGCACACCGACGGCCGGCGGCAGGTCCTGGGCCTTGCGGTGCAGGTAGACCGCGGTGGTGCCCTCGACCTTGGCGAACCGGTTGAGGACCAGCTTCTCGCCGATCTTGGCGGACTGCTCCTGGATCAGGTCGGCGACGGTCTTGCCGTTCAGCTCGGTCGCGAGCAGCTCCTCGGCGGTGTTCACGCCGGAGCGCTCACCGTGCTCGACGAGCTGCTGGGCCAGCGCGATGAACGACTCGGTCTTGGCGACGAAGTCGGTCTCGCAGTTGAGCTCGAGCAGCGCCTTGCCGGAGTGGGCGACCAGGCCGTTGGCGGCCGTACGACCGGCCCGCTTGCCGACGTCCTTGGCGCCCTTGACGCGCAGAATCTCGACGGCCTTGTCGAAGTCGCCCTCGGCCTCGGTCAGCGCCTTCTTGCTGTCCATCATGCCGGCGCCGGTGAGGTCGCGGAGCTTCTTGACGTCCGCGGCGGTGATTTGGGACATGGCTCTCTCTTCGGTGTTGAGACGGCGTGTGGATGGTCAGAGGTGCCGGTTACCCGGATCCGGGCGGATCGTGCCCGGCGTACCGCCGCTGCCCGCCGTCCGCGAAAACGGACGGCGAGGCAGCGACGGTGCGGTCACTCCGCGGTGGCGGCCGCCGGCTGCTCGGTGGCGGCCTGCGCCGGCTGCTCGGCGGCGGCGGGCTGCTCGGCAGCGGCAGCGGCCGGCTGCTCGGCCGGGGCGGCCGACTCGTCGGCCTTCTTCGGCTCCAGCAGCTCGCGCTCCCACTCGGCCAGCGGCTCGTCGCTCGCGACACCCTCGGGCTTCTCGTCCCCGCCCCGGCGACGGCCGGAACGCGCGATGAGACCGTCCGCGACGGCGGCGGCGACGACCTTGGTCAGCAGCTCGGCCGAGCGGATCGCGTCGTCGTTGCCCGGGATCGGGAAGTCGACCTCGTCCGGGTCGCAGTTGGTGTCCAGCACCGCGATCACCGGGATGCCCAGCTTGCGGGCCTCGTCGACGGCGATGTGCTCCTTCTTGGTGTCGACGATCCAGACCGCGGCCGGCAGCTTCTGCATGTCCCGCAGACCGCCCAGCGTGCGGGTCAGCTTGATCTTCTCGCGGGAGAGCTGCAGGGTCTCCTTCTTGGTGTACCCGGCGGCGGTGCCGCTCAGGTCACCGAGGGCCTCCAGCTCCTTCATCCGCTGAAGGCGCTTGTACACCGTCTGGAAGTTCGTCAGCATGCCACCGAGCCAGCGGTGGTTGACGTACGGCTGGCCCACGCGGGTCGCCTGCTCGGAGATCGCCTCCTGAGCCTGCTTCTTGGTGCCGACGAAGAGGATGCTGCCACCCTCGGCGACGGTCCCACGCACGAACTCGTACGCCTTCTCGATGTAGTCGAGGGTCTGGCGCAGGTCAATGATGTAGATGCCGTTGCGCTCGGTCATGATGAAGCGCTTCATCTTCGGGTTCCAGCGCCGGGTCTGGTGCCCGAAGTGGACACCGCTCTCCAGCAGCTGGCGCATGGTCACGACGGCCATGGTGGGGTACTCCTCAAGATCCCTGGTTGTCACGCCCGGCCGGTGGCCGGGCGTCCTGGCGCCTGGTCGCCGGCCATGGTGTTCCCGACCAAGATCGGGACCAGGGAGGCCGTCGCCCCACGACGATTCGTGGAGAGGGCGCGCGAGGTCGACCGCACGAGGCGGTCGCCAGTTGGCCAGTGTACGCCCCTGTCCGCCCGACGGGCTGCCGGGTGCGCGCCGCCCCGCCCCGGCGGGCTGCCGGGTGCGCGCCGCCTCCGCCCGGCGGCTCAGCCAGTGGCGGGCGGCCGCTCCGAACTCCCGATCAACCGGCGGCGAGCGCGGCGGCGACGAAGAGCACCAGGCCGACGGTCAGATAGGCCGTCGGGGGCCGCAGCCAACCCCGACCGCCGTCGGAGAGCGCCAGCCCGCCGGTTCGTAGCCCGTACAGCCCCGTTGCGAAGATCGGCAGCCCGGCGACCAGGAAGATGCCCACCACCACGTTCCCGGCGGACAGCGGATCGCTGGTCACGCCGTCGAGCAGCACCCGCAGCGCCGGGATCTCGAAGATCAGCACCAGCAGGGCGAAGAGCACCGCCAGCGCCGGGCGGCGGGTGCGGTAGACGCCATCGGCCGCTGGCGGGTACGCCGGCGGCTCCCCCGCGGGCAGCTCACCACCCCGGGGGCCGACCGGCGGCATCGGCCCGGTCGGCATCTCCAGCGGGTGCGGCTGGTCGCCGCCGCGGCCGGGTTCAACGATCGGGTATCCGCCGAGCGGGGCGGGACGGGCCGGGTCGGCGAGCACACCGGCGTCACCGGCGAGCGCGGCCTCCCGGGCGCCGGTGAGCGGCATCGACTCCCGGGCAGCGGTCAGCGGCATCGACTCCCGGGCGGCCGTCAGCGGAGAACCCGTCGGCGCCGTCTCCCGCGCGGCCCGGCGACCGGGCAGCTCACCGGAGACCTCCGAGGGGTCGCGGTCCTCCGCCCGCCGCGAGCGGGTAGCCCGGTAACCGTCGGCCTCCGGCCGGGCGTCACCCAACGGGTCGACCGCCCCGAAGCGTCCGGAATCAGCCTCGGCCGTACCGAAGCCACCAGGCTGGGCGCTCACCGCACCGAAACGGCCGGAGTCGGATTCCGGAGTGCCGAAGCGACCGGTGCCCTCGCCGTAGCGGCCCTCGTCCGCGTCGCGCTGATCGGGAACCCGGACCTCGTCGTCCCGGTACCGCGGTTCGCCCGCGCCACGCCACTCCGACTCGCCGTAGCCGCGACCCCGCTCGTCGGGGTACCAGCGCGACTCCTGATCTTCCGGAAAGCTCCGTCGTCCGTCCACGTCCGGCACCGTATGCGACGGACCGCCGCCGCGCCATTTCAGCCCGGCGCCTCGCCTCATCGGGGACACACGCTGCAGGATCGACGGCACCCACCACAGTGAGCGCGATACCTCAGAGTCATAAATATGCCTCTGAGGTATCGCGGTTTTCACCGCACATTCCCTCCGCGAGGCCGGCAACGGAGCCGTAGCACAGGGCGGGGTTGATCGGTTGGTCGTCCACAGGACAGCGGTTGTCCACAGGTGGCCGATGTCGGGGTCGCAGCGGTCGGGCCCCGGCGGGCACCGTGCCAGCCATGACGAAGCGGAACCAGGCGGTCGGCGCGTACGGCGAGCGCTGCGCGACCCGACACCTGATCGGGGCGGGGCTGCGACCGGTCGCCCGAAACTGGCGCTGCCCGGACGGGGAGATCGACATCATCGCCTGGGACGGGCCCGTGCTCACCTTCTGCGAGGTGAAGACGCGCCGGGGCGACAGCTTCGGCACCCCGGCCGAGGCGGTCGTGCCCGCCAAGGCACGGCGACTGCGCGGGCTAGCCGCACGTTGGCTGGCCGAGACCGGGACGACCGCCGAGGAGGTGCGGTTCGACGTGCTCTCGGTGCGGTTGCCCGACGCGGGCCCGGCCCAGGTCGATCACCTCAAGGGCGCGTTCTGAGATGCGCGCTCCGGAAGGTCGGGAAGCGCCATGAGTTACGCGAAGGTGCTCTCCGTGGGGCTGGTCGGCGTCACCGGCCACCTGGTCGAGGTGGAGGCCGATCTCGCCGCCGGCCTGCCGGCGGTGGTGATCTCCGGGCTGCCGGACACCGCCCTGCACGAGGCCCGCGACCGGGTCCGGGCGGCCGTGGTCAACTCCGGCCAGCGCTGGCCCAACCGGCGCATCACCCTGAACCTGCTGCCGGCGACGTTGCCGAAATTCGGCTCCGCGTTCGATCTGGCCATCGCCGCCGCACTGCTGGGCGGCTCGGGTGAGCTGCCACTGCTGCCCCTGGAGGGGGTGGTGGTCCTCGGCGAGCTGGGGCTGGACGGGACCGTCCGGCCGGTGCGCGGGGTGCTGCCGATGGTCGCCGCCGCCGCCCAGGCCGGCGTCGGGCGCGTGATCGTCCCGGCCGGCAACGCCGCCGAGGCCGCCGTCATCCCCGGGATACGGGTGCGGGCGGTCGACACGCTGCACCGGCTGGTCACCTTCGTCCGGGAGGGCAGCCCGCTGATCGAACCATCGGCCGAGACCCCGGAACCCGTCACCGGTGGCCCGGACCTGGCCGAGGTCGCCGGGCAGCAGATGGGGCGACGCGCGTTGGAGGTCGCCGCCGCCGGCGGGCACCACGTGGCGCTGCTCGGCCCGCCGGGCGCCGGCAAGACGATGCTGGCTGAGCGGCTGCCGTCGATCCTGCCCGAGCTGGACGACGACGCGGCGCTGGAGGTCACCGCGCTGCACTCGATCGCCGGGCTGCTGCCACCGGGCGGTCGGTTGCTGCGCCGCCCGCCGCTCCAGGCGCCACACCACACGGCCACCGTGCCGTCGCTGGTCGGTGGCGGTTCAGGGCTGGCCCGACCCGGCGCGGTGTCGCTGGCCCACCGCGGCGTGCTCTTCCTCGACGAGGCGCCGGAGTTCAGCAAGGGCGCCCTGGAGGCGCTGCGCCAGCCGCTGGAGCACGGCCGCGTCAAGCTGGCCCGCAGCGGGGGCGGCGCCGAATATCCGGCCCGGACCCAACTGGTGCTGGCCGCCAACCCTTGTCCGTGCGCGAAGCCGGGCGGGGACGCGTACTGCGAGTGCACCCCGCTCGTCCGCCGCCGTTACCTGGGCCGGCTGTCCGGGCCGCTGCTCGACCGGATCGACGTGCAGGTGCGGCTGATGCCGGTGCGGGCGGCGGAGCTGATGGCTGCGGGAAGCGATGCGGAGTCCTCGGCCACGGTCGCCAAACGGGTGGTGGCTGCCCGGCAGGCGGCGGCCAGCCGCTGGGCCGCCCTCGGCCGGCGGCTCAACGCGGAGGTGGGCGGCCCGCACCTGCGCCGACCGCCGTGGCGGCTGCCCGCCCGGGACACCGCCGAGCTGCGCGGACGGCTCGACTCCGGCTCGCTGTCGGCACGCGGCTTCGACCGGGTGATCCGGATGGCATGGACGATCGCGGACCTGGACGGACGGGACCGGCCCGACCGGGAGGACGTCCGGGAGGCGATCCAACTACGCACGGGAGAGGCGACGTGAGCGCTGAAGACGAACGGCGGCTGGCCCGGGTGGCGCTGACCTGGCTGGCCGAGCCGGGCACCCGCGCGGTGCACCGGCTGGTGCAGCGGCTGGGCCCGGTGGCGGCGCTGGATCTGCTGCTCGACGGCGGTAGCCCGGACGGCTGGCTGCACACCACGGTTGCCGCCCGGTCGGCCGCCGCCGACGCCCGCGCGGTGGCGGCCGAGGCACTGGATCGGGCAGACCGTCTCGGTGCCCGGCTGGTCACGCCCGACGACGACGAGTGGCCGGGCCGGGTGGCCGGCCTGGCCAAGCTCCAACTGCCGGACGTCAGCCGGCGGGTGGACGTCGAGACCGCGCCGCCGCTCTGCTTCTGGGTCCGGGGAAGCTGGCCGCTGGGCGAGGCGCTGGAACGATCGGTGGCCGTGGTCGGGGCACGGGCGGCGACCGGCTACGGCCTGCACGTGGCCACCGAACTGGGGTACGGGCTGGCCGAACGGGACTGGACGGTCGTGTCCGGTGGCGCGTTCGGGATCGACGCGGCCGCCCACCGGGGCGCCCTCAACGCCGGCGGCCTGACCGTCGCGGTGCTGGCCTGCGGGCTGGATCGGCCGTATCCGATGGGTAACGCGGCGCTCTTCGATCGGATCGCCGACACCGGCCTGCTGGTCAGCGAGTGGCCGCCCGGGGCCGAGCCGCTACGACCCCGGTTCCTGATTCGCAACCGGGTCATCGCCGGAGGCACCCTCGGCACCGTCGTGGTGGAGGCGTCCGCACGGAGCGGCGCGACGCAGACCGCCCGGCGGGCCATCCACACCGACCGGGCGGCCATGGTGGTTCCCGGGCCGGTGACCTCGGCGATGTCCGTCGGCGCGCATGAGCTGCTCCGCGAGTTCCCGAAGGCTCGCCTCGTCACCGGGGTGGCGCACGTGCTCGAGGAGGTGGGCCGGATCGGCGCCGACCTGGCGCCGCTGGCCCGGGGCCCGCAGCGACCGGCCGACACGCTCGACGACGACGCGCGGTCGCTGTTGGAGGCACTACCTCGCCGGGGCGCGCTGGGCGTGGACGGGCTGGCCGCCCGGGCGCGCGTCGACGTGCGCACCGCACTGCGCAAACTGTCCCTTCTGGAGGAGCTGTCCCTGGTGGTCCGCCGCGACGACGGTTACGCCCTCGCCCCGCCCGTCCGGCGGAAGCGGACGACGTCCGCCAGCCCGACACCCACCACACCAGCGCCGACCACACCGACCCCGTCGCGGCCGGCGGTGCGCGACGCGCGGCCGTAGGCTGGTGGCGTGCCAGCTGTCAGCGGGGGTGCGTGGGCCCATCGCCGCCCGGCCGCCACCACGGCGCCGCCGGCCGGGCGGCGATGAGCCGGCCTGCCCGGGGCACCCGGGCCACCCACCAGGAGCTGCCGCCGGCGCTGCGCGACGCGGTGGACGACTTCGCCGAGCACCTGTCCCGGGTCCGCAACCGGTCGGCGCACACCGTCCGCGCGTACGTCACCGATCTGGTCTCGCTGCTCGACCATGCCGTCCGGATGGGCTGTGTCGACCTGGCCGAGCTTGACCTGTCGGTGCTGCGCAGCTGGCTGGCCCGGCAGCGGACGACCGGCGCGGCCCGCACGTCGCTGGCCCGGCGGGCCGCGTCGGCGCGCGCGTTCAGCGCCTGGGCGCACCGCGCCGGGCTGCTCGCCGCCGACGTAGGCGCCGCGCTGGCCAGCCCTCGCGCGCACCGGGAACTGCCCACCGTCCTGCGCGCCGACCAGGCCGCCGCCCTGGTGGACGCGCCGACCCGGCTGCCACCCACCTCCACACCGACCGAGTCGACAACGGCCGAGGCGGTGCCACTGCGCGACCGGGTGCTGCTGGAACTGCTGTACGCCACCGGCGTGCGGATCAGCGAGGCCTGCGGGTTGGACGTCGGAGACGTCGACCACGGCCGCCGGGTGATCCGGGTGTTCGGCAAGGGCGGTCGGGAACGTTCGGTGCCGTACGGGGTGCCCGCGCAGCGAGCGTTGGACGACTGGCTGCGCCGTGGCCGCCCGGCGCTGGTCGGCGCCCGCTCAGGCGACGCGCTGCTGCTCGGCGCCCGGGGCGGCCGACTCAACCCGACCACCGCACGTCAGATCATCGGCGGGTACGCCGAGGCCACCGGCCTGCCCCGGACCAGCCCGCACGGGCTACGTCACTCCGCCGCCACCCACCTGCTGGAGGGCGGCGCGGACCTGCGCGCCGTGCAGGAACTGCTCGGCCACTCGTCGCTGGCCAGCACGCAGATCTACACGCACGTCTCGGTGGAGCGGCTGCGCGCCGCCTACCGCCAGGCCCACCCACGCGCCTGACCCCCGCAGGCCGACCCCGCATCGGACGCCACTCGGGGATGATCGACCGGCGGTTACGATCACCGGGTGAGCGCCCCGCAGCCCCCTGTGCCGATCCCGGGCGCCCGCCTGCTCTTCTCCCTCGACCCGGCGGTCAGCCACCTCAACCACGGCTCGTTCGGCGCGGTGCCGATCGGCGTGCAGCGTGCCCAACAGCGGCTGCGCGACGAGATGGAGGCCAACCCCCTGCGCTTCTTCACCCAGGGCCTGGTTGACCGGATCGCGCACACCCGCCGGCACCTGGCCACCTTTCTGGGCGCCGACCCGGACGGCAGCGCCCTGGTCGGCAACACCACCACCGGCGTCGCCGTGGTGCTCCAGTCGCTGGGGTTGCAGCCCGGCGACGAGGTGCTCAGCACCGACCACGGGTACGGGGCGGTAGGCCTGGCCATCCAGCGCGAGTGCCGCCGGACCGGGGCGGTCAGCCGAGTGCTGCCGATCCCGCGGGGCGCCACCGACGAGCAGATCGTGCAGACCGTGCGCGCCGGGCTGCGCCCGGGGCGGACCCGGCTCCTCGTCGTCGATCAACTCACCTCGGCCACCGCCCGGCTCTTCCCGGCCGCCGCCATCGTCGGGGTGGCCCACGAACACGGCGTCCCGGTCCTGGTGGATGCCGCGCACGCCCCGGGGATGCTGCCGACCCCGGTCATCAGCATCGGCGCCGACTTCTGGGTGGGCAACCTGCACAAGTGGGGGTACGCCCCGCGGGGCACCGCCCTGCTCGCGGTGACCGCGGCGTGGCGGGATCGGATCGAGCCGCTGGTGGTCTCGTGGGAGCAGGAGGCCGGCTTCCCGGCCCGGGTCGAATGGCAGGCCACCCTGGACTACACCTCGTGGTTGGCCGCCCCCGCAGGCCTGTTCACGCTTCGCAGCCTGGGCGTCGACCGGGTTCGGGAGCACAACGCCACGCTCGCCGCGTACGGCCAGCGGGTGGTGGGGGACGCGCTGGGTGTACCGCCCGCCCAGCTGCCCGACCCCGGCGGGCCCGCGGTGGCTCTGCGCATCGTCCCGCTGCCGGCCGGCATGGCCACCACCATCGACGCGGCGCGGGCGCTGCAGACGCGCATCGGCGAGCGGCTCGCCGCCGAGGTGGCGGTGATGACCTGGAACGGTCGGGGGTGGCTACGGCTCACCGGTCAGGTCTACAACGCCGCCGACGAGTACGAACGGCTGGCCGTACGACTGCCGGCGCTGCTCGCCCAGCGCTGACCCGACCGACCGGGAGCAGGCGTACCGGGCCGAGGCCGAGCAGGGCCAGCGGGTCGAGGTACTCGACGTCCCGGCGCAGGCCCCAGTGCAGGCAGGTCAGGGCCGGGCAACCCGGATGACCGGCCAGCAGCTCGCCCAGCGGCGTACCGGCGGCGACCTGCTGGCCGGGGCGTACCGCCGGTCGCACCGGCTCGTGGGTGGTCCGCAGCCCGCCGGAGTGCCCGACGGTGACCACCGGCCGACCGGCGACCAGGCCCGCGAAGAGCACCGTGCCCGGCCCGGCGCTGCGGACCACCGCCCCGGCCGGCGCGGCCAGGTCCACTCCCCGGTGCCCGGCCAGCCACGGCCGGGGTGGCGGATCGAATCGGCGCACCGGGCGGGGCGGCCCGTCGACCGGCCAGCGGAACCGCCCGGCACCGACGTCCGTTGGGGCGGGCGCCACGACCGCGACCGGCACGACCGGCGTCGGCGCGCGGACGGGCGGCGCCGCGACCAGCACCGCCAGGCCGCAGAGCTGGACGGCCAGCGCGAGGGGCAACGCGGCGCAGAGCAGCACGGTGCGGCGGACCGGAACGGTAGGCGGGGCGGGTGGCGGTCGCATGACGGCAGCCTGCGACCGGGCCTGGACCGCCGGGCACCCCGAGCGGCCGAGCTGTGGACAGGTGGGGGTGCTGTGGATGGCCACCCGGAGCGCCCGGTGATCTGTTATGTCGTGGCCGGCTGAACGCTGTCCCTGTCATCCCGCGTGGGTCGGAGGGTTCGCGCGCACCGGGCCGGACCTGGGCCGTCGCGGAGGGCCTAGGCTGGTCCGCGTGCGAGCGCAGCGCCGCCGTCCGAACCGGGGAGGCACCCATGACCACTGTCGATGACCGGACGCCGAGGTCTCCGCAGGACGACCCGACTCCGCACCACGGGGCCGTCGGCGCGCCGACGGTGGCCGAGGTGAGCGGCCCGTCGCGGATCGCCGAGCCGGACGAGGCGTTCAGCGCCGAGGAGTTGCAGCTCGCCGCCCGCAACCACGGCATACCGCTGGAGGCGCTGCGCTACGACGTCACCCCGGCGGGGCTGCACTACCTGCTCACGCACTACGACATTCCGGAGCTGGACCCGGCCACGCACGCGCTGACCGTCGGCGGCGCGGTGGACCGGCCGTTGACCGTCAGCCTGGCGGAGCTACGTGAGCGGCCCCGGGTCACCCACCGGGTCACCCTGGAGTGCGCCGGCAACGGTCGGGCCCTGCTGCACCCCCGGCCGGTCAGCCAGCCCTGGTTGGTCGAGGCGGTCGGAAACGCCGAGTGGACGGGCACCCCGCTGGCGCCGCTGCTGCGCGAGGCGGGTCTCGGGCCGGACGCGGTCGACGTGGTCTTCACCGGCGCCGATCACGGCGTCGAGCGCGGGGTGGAGCAGGACTACCAGCGCGGGCTGCCGGTCGCCGACGCGCTGCGCGACGAGGTGCTGCTGGCGTACGAGATGAACGGTGCTCCCCTGCTGCCGCAGCACGGTGCGCCGCTGCGGCTGATCGTGCCGGGCTGGTACGGCATGGCGCACGTGAAGTGGCTGCGCTCGGTGGAGGTGCGGACCGAGCCGTTCGAGGGGTACCAGAACGCGGTCGCCTACCGGGTGCGCCACGACGCCGACGACCCGGGCGTTCCGGTCACCCGGATCGAGCCGCGCGCGCTGGTCCGCCCGCCCGGCTTCCCGGACTTCATGTCCCGCCGCCGGGTGCTCCGGCCGGGACCGTGCACCGTGGACGGTCGAGCCTGGTCGGGGCACGCGCCGGTGGTCGCCGTGGAGGTGACCACCGACGGCGGGACGAGCTGGACGCCGGCCGAGCTGGACGCCGCGGAGGGCGACTTCGCCTGGCGACGGTGGCGGCACGAGTGGACCGCGACGCCGGGCCGGTACGTGCTCAGCGCGCGGGCGACGGACGCCTCCGGGCGGACCCAGCCGGTCGAGCAGCCGTGGAACCGGGGCGGCTTCGCCAACAACCTGGTGCAGCGGGTCGAGGTCGTGGTGCCGGCCGAGTGACCGGCGGCGTGGGCTGCGCCACGGGTGGGGGGCCCGTGGTGCGGCCCGGCGGAAACGGGTGCGGTCAGCCGCCGAAGCCGGAGTCGGCGGGCAGCGAGATGTCGGGCTTTTCCAGCTCCTCGACGTTGACGTCCTTGAAGGTCATC
Source organism: Micromonospora sp. CV4 (assembly GCF_003667455.1). Lineage (NCBI taxonomy): Bacteria > Bacillati > Actinomycetota > Actinomycetes > Micromonosporales > Micromonosporaceae > Micromonospora > Micromonospora sp. CV4. The sequence goes on from NZ_RCVI01000279.1 coordinate 54,241, forward strand.
ACCCGGACGTTCTTCACGAAGCGGGCAGGACGGTACATGTCCCACACCCAGGCATCGTGCATCTCGACCTCGAAGTAGACCTCGCCGTCGGAGTTGCGCACGTGCAGGTCGACCTGGTTGGCCAGGTAGAACCGGCGTTCCGTCTCCACCACGTAGGAGAACTGGCGGACAATGTCGCGGTACTCCCGGTAGAGCTGCAGCTCCATCTCGGTCTCGTACTTCTCGAGATCTTCCGCGCTCATCGCACTCCGCCTTCCATGACCACATCTTCCCCCACCGGCGCCGGAGGCCGAAGCTGCTCGCCCAACGCCACGCCGACGGTACTCCCTGACGCCCAGGAGCGCTCCATCGGCTCGTCCGGGCCCGGATGCACGGGCCGGCGGGAGCGCGGCGGCCGCCCGTCGCGGCCGGAGACCGCGGCGACGTTGACGTACGAGAAACGGTGCTCCCGGCACGGCCCGTGCTCCCGCAGCGCCGCGGAATGCTCCGGCGTGATGTAGCCCTTGTGCTCGGCGAAACCGTACGCCGGGAACACCCCGTCCAACTCCACCATGATCCGGTCCCGGGTCACCTTGGCGAGCACGCTGGCCGCCGCCACGCAGGCCGCCACCCGGTCGCCCTTCCACACGGCCAGCCCCGGCACACCCAGGCCGTCCACGCCGAAGCCGTCGGTCAGCACGTACTCCGGCCGGGTGGTGAGCGAGGCGAGCGCCCGGCGCATCGCGGCCAGGTTGCACACGTGGAGCCCCCGGGCGTCGACCTCCTCGGCCGGGATGACCACCACGGCGTACGCCAGCGCACGGTCCACGACCTCCGCGTACACCCGCTCCCGGGCGGCCGGGGTGAGCAGCTTGGAGTCGGCCAGCTCCTCGATCTCGCCGCGCCGCCCCTCGGGCAGCACCGCCGCGGCGGCGACCAGCGGGCCCGCGCACGCGCCCCGACCGGCCTCGTCGGCGCCGGCGACCAGCCGGAAGCCGCGCCGCTGCAACGCCCGCTCCAGCGCGTACAGCCCGGCCTCCCGGCGCACGACGGTGCGCGGCGGGGTCAGCACGAGCCCTCGTCCCGGCCGGCGCTGGCGGTCGGTCGCAGGAGCCTGCTCAACAGGGCGGGCAGCTCGGCCGGGTAGTACCGCTCATCGCTGGCCGCCAGCTCGTCCGGCGGCCACCAGCGGTGACCGGCGATGCTGCGCTGCTCGACGTCGTCGAAGCCGGCGGTGTCCACCTCCCACGACGACACCCGGACCAGGAAGAACACCTGCTGCTGGCTGTACCACACACCGTCGAACGGGAACTCGGTCGTCTCGGACCAGACCGGCTCACCCAGCTCGGCGGGGTCGAGCCGCAACCCGGTCTCCTCGGCCAGCTCCCGGATCGCGCCGGCCGCCGGTGACTCCGCCGGATCGAGTCCGCCGCCCGGGGTGAACCAGTAGCGGTGCCCGGGGCGCGCCGGGTCGAAGCCGTGAAAGAGCAGGACCCGGCCGGCCGCGTCGACGAGCAGCACGCGGGCGGCGCGTCGAGGGGTGTAGACGGTCACGGCCCCAGCCTGCCAGACCGGCGGCGGATCGCCCACGCCCCCGTCGACCTACGGCTTCGGGATGCCGTCGAACTGGTCGGGCACCGTCAGCCAGGTGGCGCGGTTGACCGGCCAGAACACGGTGAACGCCCGCCCGACCACCTCGCCCTCGGGAATGGTGGCCTCGGTGATGTTCTGCCCGGACTGCTGCCAGTGCTCCAGCGAGTCGCCCGAGGCGGACCGGTGGTCGCCCATCACCCACAGCCGCCCCTTCGGCACGGTGATGTCGAATTCCTGGTCGGCCGGCTTGTCGCGGATCCCGTCCATCGAGAAGATGTACGGCTCGTCGAGCGACTTGCCGTTGATCACCAGCCGCTCCTCCGGGTCGCAGCAGACCACGTGGTCGCCACCGACACCGATCACCCGCTTGATGAAGTCCTCACCGTCGGGGTTGCCGCTCCACTCGATCGGCGCCTTGAACACGATCACCTCGCCGCGGTGCGGCGAGCGGAAGTCGTAGACCAGCTTGTTGACCAGCACCCGGTCATCGATCTTGAGAGTGTTCTCCATGGACGGGGAGGGGATGAAGAAGGTCTGCAGCACGAAGGCGCGGACCAGCACCGCAACCAGGATCGCCACACCCAGCAGGATCGGCAGCTCCTTCCAGAAGGAACTGCGGGGCTTGTCGGTCTGCTCGTCAATCACGCCAAGGAGCCTACGTTGCCGGGCTGGACGTCACCGTCCGGAACGCGCGGGAACCCCGCAGCGCGGCTACCAGGGGAAGAAGCAGCAGCACACCGCCCTGTGGGGTCGGTCGGACCGGAGGCGCGCCCGAGGAGGCCGCGGCCGGCCCGGACACGTCGTCGAACGTCGACGGCACCGACAGCGGATCCCACCGGGAGGACGGCCAGACCACCATGAAGGCGCGGCCGACCACGTTGTCGATCGGCACCGGGCCCTGGCAGCGCGCGTCCTGGGAGACCAGCCGGTGGTCGCCCATCACGAAGATCTGGCCGGGCGGCACGACGACCTCGTCGAAGCGCCGGGAGCGGCACTCCCCCGGGTTGGGCGGCAGATCCAGCGGGGAGTCGCGCACCACGTAGGGCTCGTCGAGCGGGGTGCCGTTGACGGTGACCCGGCCCTGGCTGTCGCAGCACTTGACCCGGTCGCCCGGGAGGCCGATCACCCGTTTGATGAAGTCCTTCTCGCCGGGGCGGCTCACCCCGACCAGGTCGCCGACGGTCCGGGTGAGCTTGCCGGTGAAGCCCGGCGCCGGCTGCTCGTCGACCTGTGGCGCCCAGCGGTCGGTGCCCCGGAAGACCACCACCTCGCCGCGTACCGGGTCGCGGACGTCGTAGACGACCTTGTTGACCAGCACCCGGTCGCCGATCAGGAGCGTGTCCTCCATCGAGCCGGACGGAATGAAGAACGCCTGGAGCAGGAAGGTGCGGATCAGCACCGCGAGGCAGAACGCGACGACCAGGAGCAGCGGGAGCTCCTGCCAGAGGGGCATCTGCCGGCGGGTGCGGCGGGACCGCCGGCGCCACGGATCGACGGTGCCGTCCTCGTCAAGCGTCTGCACCACGCCACTCCCCGGTCCGCAGAAACACCACCGCCCGGGGGCCTCGTCGAGGCCCCACGGGCGGTTGTGGACGGCTGCCCGCCACGTGGGCGGGGCCGCCGCTTGGCTGCGCCCGTACGACCAGGGTAGTGCGGTCCGGTCGGTACGGCATACGCGCAGCTCAGGCGGCGTGGCGAGCGGGAAGTCAGCTGGGCTGCTTCTCCCGCTTCTCCTTGATCTTGGCCTTCTTGCCGCGCAGCTCGCGCAGGTAGTACAGCTTGGCGCGGCGCACGGCACCGCGGGTCACGATCTCGATCCGGTCGATGCCGGGGCCGTTGAGCGGGTAGGTCCGCTCGACGCCGACACCGAAGCTCACCTTGCGGACCGAGAAGGTCTCGCGCAGTCCGTCACCCTGGCGGCGGATGACGACGCCCTGGAAGATCTGGACACGGGACCGGTTGCCCTCGACGACCCGCGCGTGCACCTTGACGGTGTCACCGGCACGGAAGTCGGGGAGGTCGGTCCGCTTCGACTGGGCGTCAAGGGCGTCCAGGATGTTCATCGCTGCGTCCTCGTAAGGCTCACGGCGCACCGTCACTCGGTGCGCGGGTGGGTGATTCTGATCCCCGGGTGGTGATCGGCGAGCCGACCCCGGTCGGGAATCCTCGCAGCCGCCCGCGGGCGCGGACGGATGCGGCAACCCCTCTACTTTGCCACATCTCCCGGCGGGGGCTGAAATCCGGCCCGATCCAGCGCCGCGATGTCCCGTTTGTCGAGCCGGTCGGGGGGCAGCGCGGCGAGCAGGTCCGGACGCTGCGCGGCGGTGCGCAGCAGCCCCTCCTCTCGCCGCCAGCGGGCGATCTTTCCGTGGTCGCCGGAGCGGAGCACCTCCGGCACGTCGTGCCCGCGCCAGCTCGGCGGCTTGGTGTAGATCGGTGCTTCGAGCAGCCCGTGCGCGTGTGACTCCTCGTCCAGCGAGCCGGCGTTGCCCAGCACACCGGGCAGCAGCCGGGTGATCGCCTCCAGGACGACCAGCACCGCCACCTCGCCGCCGAAGAGCACGTAGTCGCCGAGCGAGACCTCGGTGACCGGCATCCGGGTCGCGGCGTGCGCCAGCACCCGCTGGTCGATCCCCTCGTACCGGCCGCAGGCGAAGAGCAGGTGCGGCTCGGCGGCCAGCTCGTACGCCATGGCCTGGGTGAACGGAACACCGGCCGGCGAGGGCACCAGCAGCCGGGGCGGCGGGGCCTCGGCCGGGGCGAGCGCGTCCAGCGCGCCGCCCCACGGCTCCGGACGCATCACCATGCCCGGACCGCCGCCGTAGGGGGTGTCGTCGACCGTGCGGTGCACGTCGTGGGTCCAGGTCCGCAGGTCGTGCACGGCCAACTGGAGTACGCCGTTGGCCCGGGCCCGGCCGATCAGGGACAGGTCCAGAGGGGCGAAGTACTCCGGGAAGATCGACACGATGTCGACGCGCATGGGGGTGGTCCTAAAGGTCGAGCAGTCCGGCCGGCGGGTCGACGATCACACGTCCACCGGCCAGGTCGACCTCCGGAACGATCGCCCGGACGAACGGGATCAACGCGACGCGCCCCTCGGGGCGCCGCAGCACCAGCAGGTCGGACGAGGGCGCGTGGTCGATCCGGGCGACCTCGCCCAGCCGCTCGCCGGCCGGGGTGACCACGGCCAGCCCGACGAGCTGGTGGTCGTGGAACTCCTCCGGGTCCTCCGGCGGCTCCACGTCGGCGCTGTCCACCACGAGCAGGGTCCCGCGCAGCGCCTCGGCGGTGTCGCGGTCCAGGATCCCGGCGAACGCGACCAGGATCCGGCCCTGGTGGAAGCGGGACTCCTCGATGGTCAGCTCGGTCGGAACCCGGAACGGCACCCCGGGACCATCCGCGGGTGCGGAAGGCGGAACCGCCCCAGGCTCGGTGCGCAGCACCGACCCTGGGGCGAACCGTGCTTCGGGCTCGTCGGTCCGCACCTCCACGGTGACCTCACCGCGGACACCGTGCGGCTTGCCGATCCTGCCGACGACGAGCTGCATCAGTACGAGTCGACGATGTCGACGCGTACCCCGCGCCCGCCGATGGAGCCGATCACCTGGCGCAGCGCCTTGGCGGTCCGGCCGGACCGCCCGATCACGGTGCCGAGGTCCTCGGGGTGCACGCGGACTTCCAGCCGCTTGCCCCGACGGGAATCGACCATCCGCACCCGGACGTCGTCCGGGTGGTCGACGATGCCCTTGACCAGGTGCTCCAACGCCGGACGCAGAGGCATGTCAGGCCTGCTCACCGGCGTCGGCAGCGGCGGCCGGGGCCTCGGCCGGAGCCTCGGTCTTCGGCGCCTCGGCCGGAGCCTCGGCCTTCGGAGCCTCAGCGGCCTTGGCGGCCTTCTTGGCCGGCTTGGCCGGGGTCTCCGGGGCGAGCCCGGCGGCGGCCTTCGCCTCAGCCTCGTACGCCGCCTTGCGGTCGGCCCGCTCGGGGGCGACCTTCAGCGGCGGCGGGGCCGGCAGGCCCTTGTACTTCTGCCAGTCACCGGTCAGCTCCAGCAGCCGCTGCACCGCCTCGCTCGGCTGAGCGCCGACGGACAGCCAGTACTGGACCCGCTCCGACTTGACCTCGATGACCGAAGGGTCCTCCTTCGGCTGGTACACCCCGACGAACTCGATCGCCCGGCCGTCACGCTTGGTGCGCGAGTCGGCGATGACAATGCGGTACTGCGGGTTGCGGATCTTACCCATCCGCAGGAGCCGGATCTTTACGGCCACAGTTGTTTCGCTCCTGTTGCGATCTCACCAGCCCGGCACGGGCGGTGTGTATGGGTGAGCGCCGACGGCACAGTGGGGTTGGGCCGGAGACTACTCGGTGGACTGGCGACGTGCCCGGGTTAGAGGGCGCCGGACGCGCGCCGGATACCAGCGACCCATTCTGCCAGATCCGACGCTGATCTCTCGCACCGGACCCGGACACCGCGCCCGGACGGCCCGGACCGGTGACCCGGAACACCCTCTCAGCGCACCGGCGGACGGTCCCAACCCGGCGGAAGGTCGTCCGGTACGTCCCAGTCGGCGGGGGGCGCGAAGTCGCACCAGGTGCCGTCGAACGGGAACTCGCCGGCCTCCGCGAGCGCGATCACCCGCTCCCCCTCGGCCCGGACCGCCTTCTCGTCGGTCACCCAGTAGTCGTCGCCGAAGGCGAGGCGCTCGACGAACTCGTCCTCGTCCTTCCACTGCCAGCTGCGGTCCGGGTGCACCACCACGTCGAGGTCCTGGTCCACCACGTCGACGCCGGCCACCGGACCGTCGTCCCAGCGCACGCCGGGTTCCTCCAGGTTGACGTACCAGTGGGCGAACCGGCCCTGCGCGTCCCGGAACCACCAGACGGAGTGCGCCGCGCCGGTGGGCAGGAACTTCAGCAGCGGCGGCCCGTTCCAGCGCCCACGCTCCAGCCGGTACGCCGACGAGATCCACTGGGCGAACGGCATCGCCCGCATCCCCAGCCCCGCCTCGGTCACCTCGTGGGCGACCGGCGAGTCCCGGGCGATCCAGACCAGCAGACCCCGCTCGTCGTCACTGACCACCCGGCCCGGCCGGACCCACCCGATCCGGCCGTGCCGCACGCTGCGGTGCATGATCAACCGACCCGGCGCGAACCGGTCGACAGGGTTGCCCGGCCGCACCTCAGTAGGCGCGGGCGAGGACGGCGATCAGGTCGGGCTCGTCCTCGGAGTCCGGCACCGAGCCGTCGGCACGCAGCAGGCAGCGCACCGTGACGCCCTGGCCGTTCGCCTCGGCCTCGCCGGCCACGCCGACCGCCGACCACGGCACCCGGGCCCAGCCGTTCGCGGCGGCCTCGATCGCCTCGCCGAGGGTGGCCACGTCCACCGTGCGCGACTCGCGGTTGGCCAGCGCCTGGTCGTGCAGCACCTGCTGGTCGGTCTCCAGCGCGGCCAGCACCGCGCCGACCACGTCGGCCACGGGTGTCGGGGACTTCGAGCCGTCGGTACGGCGCACCACCACCGCGTTACCGGCGGCCAGATCGCGGGGGCCGACCTCGACGCGTACCGGATAGCCGCGCAGCTCGGCGTCGACGGCCCGGCGGCCGAACGCGGTGTCCGTGCGGTCGTCGAGCGCGACCCGGACACCGGCGTCGCGAAGGCCGTCGCGCAGCTTGGCAGCCGCCTCGGCGACACCCTCGCCGTCCTTGACGATCATGACGTACGCCTGGATCGGGGCCAGCCTCGGCGGCACCCGCAGGCCGTTGTCGTCGCCGTGCGCCATGATCAGGCCGCCGAGCATCCGGGTCGACGTGCCCCAGGAGGTCGTCCAGGCGTACTCCCGGCCCCCCTCGGCGGACGAGTAGCTGATGTCGAACGCCTTGGCGAAGTTCTGGCCCAGCTCGTGGCTGGTGCCCAGCTGGAGCGCCTTGCCGTCGCCCATCATGCCTTCGCAGGTGTACGTGGCGGTCGCGCCGGCGAACCGCTCGCGGGCCGTCTTCAGGCCCACCACCACGGGGATGCCGATCACGTTGACCATCAGGTCCTCGTACGCCTCGTGCAGGATCCGCCGGGCGTAGGCCCGGGCGTCCTCGCGCGTGGCGTGCGCGGTGTGCCCCTCCTGCCAGAGGAACTCGCTGGTGCGCAGGAAGATCCGCGGGCGCAGCTCCCACCGGACCACGTTGGCCCACTGGTTGAGCAGCAGCGGCAGGTCCCGGTACGAGTCGATCCACTTGGCCATGAACTCGCCGATCACCGTCTCGCTCGTGGGGCGCACCACCACCGGCTCGGCGAGCTGCTTGCCGCCACCGTGGGTGACCACCGCCAGCTCTGGTGAGAAGCCCTCGACGTGCTGGGCCTCGCGCTTGAGGTAGCTCTCCGGAATGAACAGCGGGAAGTACGCGTTCTCCGCGCCCGCCGCCTTGATCCGGGCGTCCATCTCGGCCTGCATCCGTTCCCAGATGGCGTAGCCGGCCGGGCGGATGACCATGGTGCCGCGGACCGGGCCGTTGTCGGCCAGCTTCGCCTTGGCGATCAGGTCCTGGTACCAGCGGGGGAAGTCCTCCGCACGGGGAGTGAGCACGCGTGCCATGACCGCACATCCTATGCGCCGCGCGGGCGGCCACCGCGCCCGGGCGGCGACGCGCCGTCCGCCCGCTGTTCCGCGCCCACCCGGCGCACCGGCTGCGGCGGCCCCTGCGCAGGCTGGCGGGGCGACCGTAGACTTCGACCACCATGACTGCATCGACGGAGACCCCTCGCCAGCGGCTGCGGGACACGATCGTGGACGCCGCCCGCGCGCGAACCATCGCCTCCGGCTGGGACGCGGTCCGCATGGGCGGGGTGGCCGCCGCGGCCGGAGTGAGCCGGCAGACCGTCTACAACGAGTTCGGCAGCAAGGCCGGCCTGGCCGAGGCGCTCGCCCGGCGGGAGGTCGACCGGTTCGTCGGCGACGTCCGGTCGGCCCTGGTCGCGCACGGTCCCGACGTCCGGGCCGGCGCGTACGCGGCGATCGCGCACACCCTCGCCGCGGCGGCGGACAACCCCCTGGTCAAGGCGATCCTGACCAGCGCCCGAGGTGGCTCGGACGAGCTGCTGCCGTACCTGACCACCCGGGCCGAGGTGGTGCTCACCGAGGCGTCCGGTGCGCTCATCGAGTGGGTCGGCGACCACCTGCCGCAGGCCGAGCCGGCCGCGCTGGCCTTCGCCGCCGACACCATCGTCCGCCTGGTCGTCAGCCACATCGTGCTCCCCCGCGACCCGATCGACCAGACCGCCGCCGCCCTCGCCGACCTGGCGGTACGCCTGTTCGCGACGGCCGCCCGCACGCCCCCCTGACCCGGCGCCGCGCCCCGCACCGCGCGCGCCCCGCACCGCGCGCGCCCCGCGCCGCGCATCACGCCCGGCGCCCTGCGCCCCGCGCCCAAGATCCGCGCAGCTTCCCCGATGTTGCTGCCTCCGGGAGCCGCGAAGCAGCAACATCCCGAATGTTGCGCGGGTCTTCGCGGCGCACGGCGCGGCGTCGCCGTCAGCGGATGACGCGGCCGCGCAGGATGGTGCGGGACGGGGCGCGGACCACGCGCAGGTCGTGGCGCGGGTCCTCGGGATAGACGGTCAGGTCGGCGAGGCCGCCCTCGACCAGGCCGGGGAAGCCGAGCCACTCCCGGGCGCCCCAGGAGGCGGCGGCCAGCACGTCGAGGGGCGCCATGCCGGCCCGCTCGTGCAGCAGCAGCATCTCCTCGGCGGCCAGCCCGTGGTCGATGCCGCCGCCCGCGTCGGTGCCCACATAGATCGGCACGCCCGCCTCGTGCGCGGCCCGCACCACCTCGGGGAAGCCGTCCCGCAGCGCCAGCATGTGCTCCGCGTACCCGGGGAACTTGGCCCGCGCCTGCTCGGCGATCCCACCGAAGGTAGCAATGTTGATCATCGTGGGGACCAGCGCGGTGCCCTGGCGGGCCATCTCGTCGATCAGGTCGAGGCTCAGCCCCGTGCCGTGCTCCACCGAGTCCACACCGGCCCGCACCATGATTTCCACGGCCGACTCGGAGAAGGTGTGCACGGCAGCGCGTACCCCGGCGTCGTGCGCGGCCCGCACGGCGGCGGTGAGGGTGTCCGCGTCCCAGGCCGGCGCGAGGTCGCCAACGCCGCGGTCGATCCAGTCGCCGACCAGCTTGACCCAGCCGTTGCCGGCCCGCGCCTGAGCCGCGACCGTCGCGGCCACCTCGGCGGCGCCGACCTCCACCCCGATGTCGCGCAGGTAGCGCTTCGGCGGCGCGACGTGCCGGCCGGCGCGGGCCAGTCGCGGCAGGTCCGGCTCGTCGTCCAACTCGGGGTACGGGTACGGCGAGCCGGCGTCGCGAATCGCCAGCACCCCGGCGGCCCGGTCGACGAGGGCCAGCTCGCGGGCCTGGTCGAGAGAGGTGATCGGGGCGCCACCGCGGGCGATGCCGATGTGGCAGTGCGCGTCGACCAGACCCGGCAGGACGAAACCGCCGTCGACGACCGTCTCCGCCCCGGGCACCGGGGTGTGGGTCACCCGGTCGCCGACCAGCCAGAGATCCCGGACCTCGTCGTCGGGGAGCAGCACACCGCGCACATGAAGAGCCATGTGCACAGTCCTACCCGATCATCCCGTCGTCCGCGACGTCGCCCGCCGTCACCGACACGCGTCAGCGGGGGTGGTTGTCGCCGCCCTTGCCGAGCTTGTTGAAGTCGATCTTCGGGAGCTTGAAGCCGGGCGGCAGGCCCTGACCGCCGGCCAGGTCGTTCGGGTCCATGCCCGGCGGAAGCTGCGGCATGCCACCCGGGAACCCGCCCGGCATCCCGGCGCCGGCGCCGGTACGCGGCCGGCCGCCACCCTTCGTGCCCTTGCGCTTGTTCTTGGGGCTCTTGGTCGCCTTGCGCCGGCCACCGCCGGGCAGGCCCATCATGCCGCCCATCTGCTTCATCATCTTCTGCGCGTCGGCGAAGCGGTTGAGCAGCTGGTTGACGTCCATCACGGTGACCCCGGAGCCGTTGGCGATGCGCGCCCGCCGGGAGCCGTTGATGATCTTCGGAGTGGTGCGCTCGGCCGGGGTCATCGACCGGATGATCGCGGTGACCCGGTCGAAGTGGGTGTCGTCCAGATCGGCGAGCTGGTCCTTCATCTGCCCCATGCCGGGCATCATGGCCAGCACGTTGGCGATCGGGCCCATCCGGCGCACCGCGATGAGCTGGTCGAGGAAGTCCTCCAGGGTGAACTGCTCGCCGCCCATCAGCTTGGCGGTCATCTTCTCCTTCTGATCGGAGTCGAAGGCCTGCTCGGCCTGCTCGATCAGAGTGAGGACGTCGCCCATGCCGAGGATCCGGCTGGCCATCCGGTCGGGGTGGAAGACGTCGAAGTCCTCCAGCTTCTCGCCGGTGGAGGCGAACAGGATCGGCTGCCCGGTCACCTCACGCACCGACAGCGCGGCGCCACCACGGGCGTCGCCGTCGAGCTTGGAGAGCACCACGCCGGTGATGCCGACGCCGTCGCGGAACGCCTCGGCGGTGCGGACGGCGTCCTGACCGACCATCGCGTCGATGACGAAGATGACCTCGTCCGGCGAGACGGCGTCGCGGATGTCGGCGGCCTGCTGCATCATCTCGGCGTCGATGCCGAGCCGGCCGGCGGTGTCGACGATGACGATGTCCCGGGCCGCCCGCTTCGCGTGCTCGATCGACGCCCGCGCCACCTGCACCGGGTCACCGGTGCCGTTGCCGGGCTCCGGGGCGTACACCTCGACGCCGGCCCGGCCACCGAGCACCTGGAGCTGCCCGACGGCGTTGGGGCGCTGAAGGTCGGCGGCGACCAGCAGCGGCTGGTGCCCCTGGCCCTTGAGCCACCGGGCCAGCTTGCCGGCGAGGGTGGTCTTACCGGAACCCTGGAGGCCGGCCAGCATGATCACCGTCGGCGGCTGCTTGGCGAACTGGAGCCGCCGGCCCTCACCGCCGAGCACGTTGATCAGCTCTTCGTTGACGATCTTGATGATCTGCTGGGCCGGGTTCAGCGCCTGGGAGACCTCTGCGCTGCGGGCCCGCTCCTTGACGGCCGCGATGAAGCCCTTGACGACCGGCAGCGCGACGTCCGCCTCCAGCAGCGCGAGGCGGATCTCGCGCGCGGTGGCGTCGATGTCGGCGTCGGTGAGCCGCCCCTTGCCGCGGAGCTTGGTGAAGATCCCGGACAGGCGGTCACTCAAGGTGTCAAACACACGAACATCCCGTTTGTCAGTGTTCCGGCGGGCACAACGCGGTCGGCAGTGCGGAGTCCGACCACCGCAAGGGTAGCGGGCCGGCCGCACGGCCGCTGTCGCCCGGCCCGGCCCGCGC
>NZ_RCVI01000185.1:0-10630 GCF_003667455.1 Micromonospora sp. CV4
GCGACGGCGCGGCCAGCGAGCCGACCGCCGTCGACGACACCCTCGCCGCCGCGCCGGCGGTGCCGACCGAGGAGCCGGCGGTCGACAGCCTGGTCGCGCCCTCCCCGACCGCCGCGCCCACCTCGGCTCGGCCGAGCCCGACGCCGAGCAAGGTCGTCAAGCCCACACCGGCCTCGTCGCGCACCACCGCCGCCTCGCGGCGCAGCACCCCGCGTACCAGCGCGCCGAGCGCCACCAACGGCACGGGCTCCGGCGGCAGCGGCAGCGGCGGCGGCACCGTCAGCGCCCAGGCCCGCGAGGTGGTGGACCTGGTCAACGCCGAACGGGCCAAGGCCGGCTGCAAGGCGCTGAGCATCGACGACAAGCTGATGACCGCCGCCCAGCGGCACAGCCAGGATCAGGCCGACCACCAGAACATGTCGCACACCGGCAGCGACGGCAGCAACGCCGGCGCCCGGCTGGACCGCGTGGGCTACGCCTGGCGCACCTACGGCGAGAACGTGGCGTGGAACCAGAAGAACCCGGCCGCCGTGATGGACGCCTGGATGAACAGCTCGGGCCACCGAGCGAACATCCTGAACTGCGCGTTCACCGAGATCGGCGTCGGTATCGCCAACAGCAACGGGCCGTACTGGACGCAGGTCTTCGCGGCACCGCGCTGACCGCGCGTCGTCCCCGCCCCCGCGCTCGTTGACCCGGTGAGGTACGCCGGGCCGGAGCGTGGGGGCGTCGGCGTACCGGTGAGGGCGGCGCCGGGCCGCCCGGGACCCGGGAGCTGCCGATGCGGATCCGGCCGCGGCGACGCGCCGTCGTACGCCCGCTGCGCCGAATCGTGTCGGTCTGCGTCGCGCTCGTCGTGGTGGTGCCGGCCTACGGCTGTCGACCCGAGATCACCCCGCCCGGCGCGCCCACCCGGTGGCCGGCGGAACAGGCCCGGCACTGGCAGTGGCAGTGGCAACTGCACGGGCCGCTCGACCCGGCGGTGGACGCCGACGTCTTCCTGCTCGACCCGGTGGCCACCACCGCCGCGCAGACCGCCGAGCTGCGCTCCCGGAACCGCCGGCTGATCTGCCAGGTGTACGTCGGCTCGGTCCGCTCGGCCGACCCGGACGCCAGCCGGCTCCCGGCCGCCGTCCAGGGCTCGACCGGCCGGCAACCCGGCAGCCGGTGGCTGGACGTCCGGCGGTGGGACGACCTCGAACCGGTGCTGGCCGACCGGTTCCGGCTCTGCCGCGGCAAGGGCTTCGGCGCGGTGGCGCTGGCCGACGCCGACGGGTACGCGCAACGCACCGGCTTCCCACTCGACTTCGACAGCCAACTGCTGTTCAACCGCCGGCTGGCCCGGCTGGCCCGGTCCCTGGACCTCTCCCCCGGGCTGATCAACGACGTGCCGCAGCTCGCCGCGCTGGCCCCGGACTTCGACTTCGCGGTCAACGAGGAGTGCGTCCGGCTGGACCAGTGCGCCAAGCTGCTGCCCTTCGCCGACGCCGACAAGCCGGTCTTCCACGTCGAGTACACCGGCTCGACCGACGACTTCTGCGTCACCACGGTCGGCTACGGCTTCGCGTCCATCCGCAAGGAGCGGACGCTGGACGCCTGGCGGGAAGCCTGCCCGCTGCCCTGACCATCGGCGCGCGTGGCCTCGACCGGCGGCGTGGTGGCGGCGCACCGCCGGGCCGGGTCGCGGTCGCGACCCGGCCGGGCGGAGGGAACGGTCAGGACACCGACACCAGCTCCGGGGCGGAGGCCGGCGGGTCGCTCGCTGCGGGCGCCTCGCGCGGGCGCAGGAAGCGTGGCGCCCACCAGTTGGCGTCGCCGAGCATGGTCATCAGCGCCGGCAGCACCACGCCCCGGATGATCGTGGCGTCCAGCAGGATCGCCGCCGCCAGGCCGATGCCGAGCTGCTTCATGTCGATCGTGCTCAACGTGGCGAAGATGGAGAACACTCCGACCATCACGATCGCCGCACTGGTCACCACGCCGGCCGACGACGTGATCCCGTACGCCACCGCGTCCCGGTTGGGCAGGCCGGCCCGGATCCCCTCGCGGATCCGGCTGACCACGAAGACGTGGTAGTCCATGGAGAGGCCGAAGAGCACCACGAAGAGGAACAGCGGCAGCCAGGACACGATCGCGCCCATCGAGGTGAAGCCGAGCGGTCCCGCCGCCCAGTCGCCCTGGAAGACCAGCACCAGCAGCCCGTACGCGGCGCCGGCGGAGAGCAGGTTCAGTGCGATCGCGCTGGCCGCCACCACCACCGACCGGAAGGTGAGCACCATGACCAGGAAGGTGAGCACCAGGACGAAGCCCATCACCAGCGGCAGCTTGTCCCGGACGTGCTGCGCGTAGTCCTCGCTGTCGGCCACGCTGCCGCCGACCGCGTACTCGACGCCGGGGATGCCCCGCAGCTCGGCCGGGACCAGATCCGCACGCAGTTTCTCCAGCGACCGCACCGAACGGTCGTCCCGGCTGGCGTACGGGGTGGCGACGTCCAGCACCGACACCCGCCGGTCGGCCGACACCTCGATCTTCGGGCCGTCGGCCTCGGTGGGGGCGAACAGCGGATCGCCGGCGGCCCGGGTGGCCAGGTCGGTGAGCGCCGAGCGGACCCGGTCGGCCTGCTCGGCCGGCGCCCGGACGGCCACCACGTGGTTGGTGCCGGTGCTCGGGAAGGCGGCGGTGAGGCGGTCGTACGCCTGCATCGCCGGCGTGCTGCGCGGCAGGTCCTCCATGCCGGGGAACTTCAGCTTCATGCCGAGCGCCGGCGCGGCCAGCGCGAGCAGCAGCCCGACCGAGATGACCAGGGTCGGCACCGGGGCGCGCAGCGCGGGCCGGAGCACCGCCGGCCAGAGTCGGGGCGCGCGGGGCTCGCCGTGCCGGCCGGCGCGCGGCGCGGTCAGTCGCCAGAGCAGCGGCACCCGGGGCCGGTCGACCCAACGGCCGAGCTTGGCCAGCAGGGCGGGCAGCACGGTCAGCGAGCCGATCACCGCGACCGCGACCACCAGGATCGAGCCGATGGCCAGCGACGAGAAGACCACGTCGCCGGCGAGCAGCAGGCCGGCCATCGAGATGATCACTGCGAAGCCGGAGACCACCACGGCGTGTCCGGAGGTCTCCGCCGCGATCTCCACCGCGTCCAGGCCGGAGCGGCCCTTGGCGCGTTCCTCCCGTTCCCGGCGGACGTAGAAGAGTGAGTAGTCGACGCCGACCGCCATGCCGATCAGCAGGATCACCGGGGCCGTGGTGTCGGTGGCCGGCACGAGGTGCGAGGCGAGAGTGGACAGACCCATCGCCGCGGCGACCGAGGAGAGGGCCAGCAGCACCGGCACACTGGCCGCGATCAGCGCGCCGAACGCGACGATCAGGATCGCCAGCGTGACCGGCAGGCTGAGCAGCTCGGCGCGCTTGAAGTCCTTGCCCAGGGTGTCGTCGAGGGCCTGCCCGATGGACGGGCCGCCGACCTGCTCGACACGCAGCTGCGGGTGCGCCTCCTGGACGGTGGCGGTGGCGTCCCGCAGTGGCTGCACCCGGTCGGACGCGGTACCCGGATCGCCGGACATGGTGATCGGCAGCAGCAGCGCCGAGCCGTCCCGGGAGGTGACCGGCGGACCGATCTCGGCGACGCCGGTGACCGTACGGAGCCGGGCCGCCGCGTCGTCCGCCGCCGCCTTCGCCGCCGCCGCGTCGAGCGCGCCGCCCCGCGAGGTGATCAGTACGTTCTCCACGGCCGCGTCGTCGAACGCGCCGGCATCCACGATCAGGCTGGCGCGCCCCGCCTCGCCGATCGCCTGGTCGCCGCTGGTGGCCTCGTTGAGGCCGGCGGCGTTGCCACCGAGGAAGCACACCGCCACGAACACGGCCCACAGCGCTATCGCCCGCCACGGGTGCTCGGCGCTCCACCGCGCCATCCGCACCGTCACCGGTCTTGTCCCCATCTCGGGTCCCCCTGTCACGTCAGCCCCCTGTCAACGGTGCTGACGCTAGGAGCGTGACGAGGCGGTCACATCGGGGATCGACCCCGGCCCTCCCCGGAGCCGGTCCACAGAGGTCGATGGCGCCCCACGGGTGGCGCGGCGGCCATCGGCCCGCGATTCGGACAACGGCGCGGGGTCCAGCCCGGAGAGGTCGACCGCGACCCGCCGGCACCGACCCCGAACCGCCTCCGGGTCATCCCCGAAGGGAACCCCGGGGCCGGGGCTGACAGCGTGGGCAGCTGTACGACGAGCGGTTCATGAACGCCTCCCGCCGGACCGGCGCGCCGCACCGCCGGCACGGCTCACCCTCGCGGCCGTAGACGTTCAGCGCCCGGTCGAAGTACCCGCTCTCGCCGTTGACGTTGACGTAGAGGGCGTCGAAGCTGGTGCCACCCACCTTGATCGCCTCGGCGAGCACGTCACGGACGTGGCCGAGCAGGCGCTGTGCCGCCGGGCCGGTCAGCGCGTCGGTCGGGCGGGCGCCGTGCAGCCCGGCGCGCCAGAGCGCCTCGTCGGCGTAGATGTTGCCCACACCGGAGATCAGGGTCTGATCGAGCAGGGCCCGTTTCACCTCGGTGCGTCGGCGGCGCAGCGCGGCGACGAACGCCGTGTCGGAGAACTCCGGGTCCATCGGATCGCGGGCGATGTGCGCGATCTCGGCGGGCAGGTCGGCGCCGCCCTCGCTGACCGAGAGCCCGCCGAAGGTGCGCTGGTCGACGAAGCGCAGCTCCGGGCCGTCGTCGGCGAACCGGAAACGCACCCGCAGGTGGGTCTCGTCGGGCGTACCGGGCGGCTGGAGCAGCAGCTGGCCGGACATGCCGAGGTGCCCGATCACCGCGTCGCCGCTGTCCAGTGGCAGCCACAGGTACTTGCCGCGGCGGCGGACGTCCAGCACGGTCCGCCCGGCGAGCACGTCGGCGAAGTGCGCGCCCCCGGGGACGTGCCGACGGACCGCGCGGGGGTGGTGAACCTCCACCGAGGCGATCCGGCGGCCGATGACCCACTGGGCCAGCCCCTGCCGGACGGTCTCCACCTCGGGCAGCTCAGGCATGTCGGAGCCCCGGCCCGTGGTCACCGGCGGCGGCGCCGGTCGTGTCGGCCCTGGTCGGGTCGGTCGCGGCCCCGCTGCCACTGCCGCCGGTCGCGGCCCCGCTGCCGCCGGTCGCGGCCCTGGTGTCACTGCCGCCGCCGGCCCCGGGCCGGGTGCCGTTGCCGCCGTTGGCGGTCGGACGAGCGCCGTTGGTCTGTGCCTGCTCCCCCGCGACGTCGGCCGGCATGGCCTGCGCGAGGTGGTCGGCCTGCTCGGCCTGGGCCGCCCTCTCGGCCCGTTCCATCGGCCCGACGGGCACATCCCGGTCGGCCGAGTCGTCCGCCCCAGCCTGGCCGTCCTGCCCGTCCTGGTCGGCGAGCGTGCGCCAGGCCGCCTCGGCGGCACGCTGCTCGGCCTCCTTCTTGCTGCGCCCCTCGGCGCCGCCGTACCGGTTGCCGGCCACGACCACCCAGGCGGTGAACGTCTTGAGGTGGTCCGGGCCGGTGCCCTCGATCCGGTATTCCGGCACGCCGAGCCCGAGCGCCGCGGTCAGCTCCTGGAGGCTCGTCTTCCAGTCCAGGGCCGCGCCCCGGCCGGCCGACTCCGCCATCAGCGGGTCGAAGAGCCGATGGATGACGATCCCGGCGGTGTCCAGCCCGTACTGGAGGTAGATCGCGCCGAGCAGCGCCTCCAGGGTGTCGGCCAGGATGCTCGCCTTGTCCCGGCCGCCGGTGGTCTCCTCACCCTTGCCGAGCAGCAGGTACGCGCCGAGGCCGTCCGGGCCCAGGCCACGGGCCACGTCGGCGAGGGCGCGCATGTTGACCACGCTGGCCCGCAGCTTCGCCAACTGCCCCTCGGGCAGGTCCGGGTGGTTGTGGAAGAGCGCCGTGGTGATCACCACGCCGAGCACCGAGTCGCCGAGGAACTCCAGCCGCTCGTTGGTGGGCAGGCCGCCGTTCTCGTACGCGTACGAGCGGTGGGTCAGCGCGCGTTGCAGCAGGTCAGGCTCCAGGCTCACGCCGAACGCGGCTTCCAGGTGACCGACGGACGCCCGCCGCCGCTTGTCGTTGCTCATGATGTGCGTACCTCGGTGTCGGTGGAGCGGTCGGTGCGGTGCGTCGCGGCGTCGCCGTCGAGCAACGCGGAGACCAGGTCGGTGGCACGCCGTCGCCACAGGTGGGCGGCGAGGGCGATGCCGGAGGCGACGTCGGTCGCGCGTGCGGAACCGTGGCAGACGACCACCGTCCCGGCCACGCCGAGCAGGGCGGCGGCGCGGGGAGCGCCACCACCGGCGGGCGGGCCGCCGGCCATCGCGTACGCGCCCTCGATCGCCTTGAGCAGCACGTTACCGGTGAAGCCGTCGGTGACCACCACATCGGCGCGCGCGCCGAGGGCCACGTCGTACCCCTCGACCAGCCCGACGTAGCGCGCCCCCGGAGGCAGCGGCTCGACGGCGAGCAGCGGATCGGTGGCCCGACGGACCCGGTCGCCCTTACCGGCCTCGGTGCCGACCGAGAGCAGGCCGACCCGGGGCTCGGCGATCGAATGCGCCACCGCGGCGAACGCGGCGCCGAGCACGGCGTGCCGGGCGAGGGTGGCCGGGCGGGGCTCCAGCGAGCCGCCGACGTCGAGCAGCACGACCGGCCCGGCGACCCCGGGCAGGGTGGCGACGAGGGCGGGTTGGCGGATCTCGGGCCAGCGGCCGAGGCCCAGCACGGCAGCGGTGACGGTGGCACCGGTGGCGCCGGCGGAGACCAGAGCGTCGGCGGTCCCGTCGCGGACGGCGGTGACCGCGGCCCGTACGGTGCTCTCCGCGCGGGCGGCACTGGGATGGTCGGCCATGCCGACGGCGTCGCGGACCGGCCGCACCGTGATCCGGGCGCGTTGACCCGGATCGAGGGCAGCGATCAGCTCGTCGGCGACCTCGGCCGGGCCGACGAGAAGTAGATGCAGGTCAGGGTCGGCGCGCACGGCCCGCAGAGCGCCGTCAACCACGACGGCGGGAGCGTCGTCCCCGCCGAGGAGGTCAACGGCGATCCGCGCG
The DNA here is from genome assembly GCF_003667455.1 of Micromonospora sp. CV4. Lineage (NCBI taxonomy): Bacteria > Bacillati > Actinomycetota > Actinomycetes > Micromonosporales > Micromonosporaceae > Micromonospora > Micromonospora sp. CV4. Next base: position 7,049 of record NZ_RCVI01000185.1, read on the forward strand.
GTGCCCGGCTCCACCGGAACGCCGACCGAATCGGGCCGGCCGGCGTCGGAGGGAGCCGGGGCACCGGGCGAATGCCAGGGTGCGCGCGCCGCCCGACCCGGGGTCGGGGGCGTCACTCGGCGTCCAGGTCAGACCTCGATGACCTGGCGGCCGTTGTAGGTGCCGCAGACGGAGCAGGCGGCGTGCGGCAGCTTCGGGGACTTGCACTGCGGGCACGCGACGGTCGCGACCACGGTCGCCTTCCAGTTCGCCCGGCGGGACCGGGTGTTGCTGCGCGACATCTTGCGCTTCGGGACGGCCACGGTTCTTACTCCTCTGTACGGGTCAGTTGCGACAGGCCCACCCAACGCGGGTCGATCTGCTGGTGACTGTGGTCGGCCGGCAGATCGTCCCAGTGCGTCCCGCATTCGGGGCACAGTCCTGGGCAGTCCTCCCGGCAGAGCGGGTTGGTCGGCAGCGTGAGCACCAACGCGTCCCGCAGCGCCGGCTCCAGGTCGATCAGATCGCCCTGCATCCGGCCCACCTCGTCCTCTTCGGTCGTGGCGTCCGTGGTGCTGTTCTCGTACGCGTACAGCTCCTGGATCGTCACGGCCATCGAGTCGTTGATCTCGCGCAGGCAGCGCCCGCACTCGCCCCGGACGGGACCGGTGATGGTCCCGGAGACGAGCACGCCCTCGGACACCGACTCCAGCCTCAGGTCGAGGTCGAGGTCCGCGCCCTCCGGAACGCCGATCAACTCCACACCGAGGTCCGCCGGTGCCGGCACGACCCGCTGGACCGTACGCAACGCGCCAGGCCGGCGCGGCAGGTCCCTCGTGTCGAGGACCAGCGGCGACCTGGGGTCGAGTGTCGATGGCGAGTGTTTGGGCATAGTCAGACTCCGGCCGGTGTGAGGCCGACAAAAAAGGTTACCTGGGCGACCGCCGGACCGTCGAACCGGGGGCGACGCCCGCCTCAGAATGTCGGCTGGTGAGGTGCCGCTCAGAAGGGTAGCGGGCGTTCCGCCTCATCCCCACCGAAGGTGCCGATCTCGCGCAGCGCGTGCATCTTGTCGCGGCCGCGTTCTATCGAGGCGAGCGCCCTGGTGAGGAACTGTTCGAAGTTGGCCAGCGCGGTGTCGACGTAGTCGTCGACCTCCTCGCGCAGGCGCTGCGCCTCGGCCCGGGCCTCGGCGATGATCCGGGCCCCCTCGTGCTCGGCCGAGACGGTGATCTCGTTCACCGAGACGAGGCGGGCGTGTTCCGCCTCACCCTCGCTGATGATCCGGTCGGCCTCGCGCTTGCCGGCTTCCATGATCTTGTCGCGCTCGTCGAGCAGCGCGGACGCGCGACGCAGGTCGGCGGGGAGGTCGGCGCGCATCTCGTCGAGGGCCGCGATCATCTCGCCCCGGTCGACCATGCAGTTGTTGCGCGACATCGGGACGGAGCGAGCCTGCTCCACCATGGCGATCAGTTCGTCGATGCGATCGAGCGGGTCCACCGGTACCTCACTCCTGTCGTTCGTCGGCCGACCTCCATGATGCGGGCTACGGCCGGTTCCCCGCTCCACCAATCATGTCGTGCCCGCCCCACACCCGCCCGATCCACCCCGACCCGGCGCGTCGCGACATCGTTACACGGCGCGACCACGTCGGAAAGGGGGGCGCGATGATCTCGCCTCTACCGCCGGGACAACGGTCACCGCGGTCACGATTCCGGGACCGCGACCGGGTCGGGAGCGTCAGGGGCGGGGGCCGAGGCGGGACTGGAGGGCCTCGCGGACCGGGTCGGGGACGTGGGCGGAGATGTCGCCGCCCCACTTGGCCACGTCCTTGACGAGGCTGGAGGAGAGGAACGAGTAGAGCGGGTTGGTCGGCATGAACAGCGTCTCGACGCCAGCCAGCCCGATGTTCATCTGGGCCATCTGCAACTCGTAGTCGAAGTCACTGACCGCCCGCAGGCCCTTGATCAGCACGCTCGCCTGCTGGGCCCGGCAGAAGTCGACCAGCAGCCCCCGGAACGACTCGACCCGCACGTTGCCGTACGAGGCGGTGACCTCGCGGAGCATGTCGATCCGCTCCTCGACCGTGAAGAGGCCACTCTTCGACTGGTTGATCAGCACGCCGACGATCACCTCGTCGAAGAGCCGACTGGCCCGACCGATGATGTCGAGGTGTCCGTTGGTGACCGGGTCGAAGGAGCCGGGACACACCGCACGTCTCATGATCGGCGACCGTACCAAAGCGTGGTCTCGCCGTAGCGGCGGCTGCGCTCGGCCGTGATCCCGTCCACCCACTCGACCGGTCCGGTGCGGCTGGACCGCTCCACCACCACCAGGGCGTCGCCCGCCAGCCAGCCACCGTCGACCAGCGCGGTCAGCAGCGCGGTGATCTCCGCGTCCGGCACCGCGTACGGCGGGTCGGCGAAGACCACGTCGTACGGTCCACCGTCCGGGCCGGCGGCCAGCACGGTCGCCACCTTGCCGGTCACCAGGCGGACGGCGGGTCCGGCCCGCAGGGCCGCCACGTTCTCCCGGATCACCCGGGCCGCCCGAGGGTCGGACTCGACCAGCAGCACGTGCCGTGCGCCCCGGGAGAGCGCCTCCAGCCCGACCGCGCCGGAGCCGGCGTACAGGTCGGCGAAGCGGGCGCCCTCGAGATCGGCCTCGGCCTGGACGGCGCTGAACAGCGCCTCCCGGACCCGGTCGGAGGTGGGTCGGGTGCCGGCGCCGGGTGGCGCGGCGATCCGCCGACCACCGAGCGTCCCGGCCACGATCCGGGTCACCGTCTCCTCCTGCTCATGACCCCGACGCTACGCGAGCGGACGAAGGCCGCGACCGACACCGCCGGTATCGCCTCAGCGACCACATGATCACTTTTCGTGTATCGATGATCTCATATTCATAACATCAGTCTTAGCTAATCCTGAGCGCTGTATCACCCGCGACGATCTCGCTAGGGTCTGCCGGGTGCCGGCGGGAATCCGCCGGCCCACGGCACAGGAACACACCCCTACATCCGGACGTGCGGTGACCGTCCACTGTCGTTCCCGTGCCACGCCCCTAACGCTTCAGCACTCCAGGAGTACCAGTGATCCGTCCGAAGTCTCCGTTCCGGCGTACCGCGGCCGTCGCCGCCGGCGCGCTGATCGGCATCGGCGCCATGACGACGTTCGCCGCGCCGGCCAGCGCCCACCACCCCGAGCCGTCCGGCACCTACTGCCTGGCCGCCGACGGCAAGGCCACGGTCACGTGGAAGGTCGGCAACAGCGAGAACATCGATGCCGAGATCACCTCGGTCACGTCGACCATCGGCGACGAGTTCACCGAGGGCGACCTGAAGGTCGGCGCCACCCTCCCGGCGAAGGGTGGGGACCTCCTCAGCGGAACCCAGACCCACACCTTCACCGAGAAGAACCCGAAGATCGAGCTGACCGTCGAGGCGCGCTGGGAGCGTCCGGACCGGATCGTGACCGAGCACCGGACGGTGGAAGCCACCGAGGCCGGCACCTGCGCCGAGGAGCCCACCCCGACGCCGAGCAGCCCGACTCCGACCCCCACCACCCCGACGGAGACGCGGTGGTGGGGGTCGGGCTGGGGGACTCC